>NZ_JBBNAM010000159.1:0-10441 GCF_037994425.1 Phyllobacterium sp. | reverse complement strand
CCGCACTTCCTGTTGGCAGACACGGCCAATTCACCTATATAGGGCCGACAACAGTGCTGCGCCTTTATGCCGCTGCAAAGAACCGGATCCGTTTATGACCTTGAATAGCCTCGATCTGCCGGGAAAGCCGGAAGACACCCGTATCGTCGTTGCCATGTCTGGCGGCGTGGATTCTTCCGTTGTCGCAGGCATCCTCAAACGTGAGGGCTATGATGTCGTCGGCGTGACGCTCCAGCTCTACGATCACGGAGCCTCGACCCACCGGGCCGGCTCCTGCTGTGCCGGTCAGGATATCGAGGATGCGCGCCGCGTTTCCGAGCGTCTCGGCATCCCCCATTATGTCCTCGATTACGAGGCGCGTTTCCGTGAAGCGGTGATCGATCCCTTTGCGGCAAGCTATGTCAGCGGCGAAACCCCGATCCCTTGCGTTTCCTGCAATCAGACCGTCAAGTTTGCCGACCTCCTGCAGACGGCCCGCGATCTCGGCGCCGATGCGCTGGCGACCGGCCATTACATCCGCAGCCATGCCAACGGCGCGCACCGTTCCCTCTATCGCCCAGTCGATACGGACAAGGACCAGAGCTATTTCCTGTTCGCAACAACCCAGGAACAGATCGACTATCTGCGCTTTCCGCTTGGCGGAATGACCAAGACCGAGACCCGCGCCATCGCCGAGGAACTTGGCCTGACCGTCGCCAACAAGCAGGACAGCCAGGATATCTGCTTTGTCCCGCAGGGCAAATATTCGGACATCATCTCCAAGCTGAAGCCCGAAGCCGCCAATCCCGGTGATATTGTTCATATCGACGGGCGCGTTCTCGGGCGGCATGAAGGTATAGTGCATTATACCATTGGCCAGCGCCGTGGCATCGGCGTTGCCACCGGCGACCCGCTCTACGTCATCCATCTCGATGCCAAGAATGCGCGCGTCGTCGTTGGTCCGCGTGAAGCGCTTGAAACGCACAAAGTCTTCCTGCGCAACATCAACTGGCTAGGCGACGCCCCCCTTTCGGCGATCCCCGCTGGCGGTGTCGAGGTCTATGCCAAGGTCCGCTCGACCCGTCCGCCACGCCCTGCCGCGCTCCATCACCATGCCGGCGAGACCTGGGTCGAGCTCGTCGACGGCGAAAGTGGTATCGCTCCGGGCCAGGCCTGCGTGCTCTACTCGGATGACAGCAATACGGCCCGCGTCTTTGGCGGCGGCTTCATCGGCCGTTCAGAACGCGCCCCGCAAGCCGAAGCCATGCTGAAGCGCCTCGCCCAGCAGGGCCACGCTGCCGCCTGAGGGGCTTGTTTTCCGACCCGTTGAGATGGATCCTCGAGTCAAGCCCGAAGATCCAGAGAGAGCGCCTGATCCTCAAGCCTTCTCGTAAAACCCGCGGATCGTCCCGATAATTCGATCCTGGTCCGCCTCGCTGAGATAGGGATGCATCGGCAGGCAGAGAATATTCTTTGGAAGTGTCTCCGATACGGGCAATCCGCCCGGCGCGCGCACGTAGTGTTCATACGCCTTCTGCAAATGCAGCGGCTTCACATAATAGATGACCGAAGGAATGCCGTTGGTCTGAAGGTGCGCCTTCAATGCGTCGCGGTTATCCGTTTCGATCGCATACTGGGCCCATGCTGAGCGTGAACCTGCTGGCATGTGCGCGACCTTCACCACATCCTTCAGACCATTGGCATAGCGTTTCGCCACGACCTGACGCGTTTCCATCTCGTCCTCGAGGATGGCGAGCTTTTCGATCAGCACTGCGGCCTGGATCGTGTCGAGGCGGGAATTCAGACCTATACGGACATTGTCGTACTGGGTTTCGCCCTTGCCGTGGAACAGCACGGAGCGCAAAACCTCGGCAAGCGAAGCATCATTGGTAAACATGGCACCGCCATCGCCGTAACATCCGAGCGGCTTTGCCGGATAGAAGCTTGTTGCCGCGACATCGCCGAACGCGCCGCACATGGCATTGTCGCGCTTGCCGCCGATCGACTGCGCCGCGTCCTCGATCACGAAGAGGCCTTCTTTCGCGGCAATCGCGGAAAGCGAGGTGTAGTCGGCGGCAAGGCCGAACAGATCAACGGGAATGATAGCCTTTGGCTGAAGGCGGCCTTCCGCGCGCACGGCGGCAATCGCCGCTTCCAACTGCTCGACATTGATGTTGTAGGTGTCGGGGTCCACATCGATGAAAACCGGCTCGGCACCGGCAAGCGCCACCACTTCCGCGGTCGCCGCAAAGGTAAAGCTCGGGACGAACACCGCATCGCCCGGACCGATGCCTTTTGCCATCAGTGGCATCAGCAGTGCGTCGGTGCCGTTGGCGCATGCAATTACGTGCTCGACGCCGACATATTCTGCGAGACGCTTTTCAAATTCGGCGACTTCAGGCCCGAGGATGTACTTGCCTTCACGAACGACCTTGGCGATCGCCGCGTCGAGTTTGCTGCTAATCCGTTCACGCTGTGCGCCGAGATCGATGAACTGCATCATTGCTCCAATATCAAATACGCTCGCGAATCCACCGCGAGCGACAGTCAAGGCAACTGTTTAGGTGGGCAGCCAGTGGACTGCCAGACGTCGCCATTCAAAGTTTGTGCGGCCTTGTAACAACGCTTTATGTCGAGTGCAATCTTCGCGCACATCAACCGTAGGCTGGGGTATCGCGTTTCGGCTCGGTATGTGCCACGGTCCCGGCTGTCAGGATGCGCAGGACACGGATCGCCTCTTCGCCATCGGTCCGCGGCTGCTGGCGCGTCTCGATGCTCGATATGAAATTCTGCAATTCGCGCGTCAGCGGCATGCCCTGCGCGACCTTGATGTAGGTCGGCTCCTCCGTAGTCGATGCCCACGCTCCGTTATCCTGCCAGATCGAATGTTTGTAGACGGCAAGTTTCTTGTCCCATTGCTCCATGTCGTCGAATACGGCCATGGCTTTGGTCCCGACAACAGTCAGCCGGCGCTCGCGATAGGGATTAAGGCGCGATGCAAAGAGATGCCCGCGCACATTGTTCGGGAAGCGTAGGTGCAGATGGGCAAAGTCGCTCAGGTGATCGAGCACCGCCGCGCCCTCGCCGCGTACTTCCAATGGCTCAGTGCCGGTGATCGCAAGGATCATCGACAGATCGTGCGGCGCAAGATCCCAGAGGGCATCGTTCTCCGTATGGAACTTGCCGAGGCCGAGACGGTGCGAATGGATATAGCGAACGTTGCCGAGGTGGCCTGCCTTGATCAGTTCGAGCAGCTTCTCAAAGGCGGGATGAAAGCGCAGGACATGCCCAACCATGAAAATGCGGCTGTTGTCATGCGCCGCCTTTACCGCGGCTTCGGCGTCGGGGACGGTGAGGGCGATGGGCTTTTCCACCAGCACGTCCTTGCCGTTCCTGACCGCCTTGATCGCCGCCTGCGCATGAAACTGCGGCGGTAGCGCCATGACGATTGCGTCGACATCGGGGTGGGTAAAAATTTCATCGGCGCCCAGGTGAAGAACATCTTGCTCGGCAGCAAAACCCGCAGCGCGATCGCTGTTTTGATCGGAGACGGCATAGAGGGCGCCGAGGCTTTTTAGTGTACGGATATGGTTGCTGCCCCAATAGCCGCAACCAAGTACTGCAATCCGTGGAGCCATCTTTTCAGCCTTGTTCATGTCGGCATCCAATATCTGGAGCAAGAAACGATGACAAGTCCCGGAACCCGGCAATTCCATGTCGCGGATTGGAAATATCGGTGCACAATTCTCACAGATTGAAGTGCGATTGGCTTGGAAGATCGCTTGACAGGCAGTTTCTCCACACATATACCCCGCCCGTCCCTGTCGATTGACAGCGCGTTCCCGGTATAGCTCCAGAGGCAGACCATCGTTGGAACGCATGGCATATGGGGCGAAGTAGCTCAGTAGGTTAGAGCAGAGGAATCATAATCCTTGTGTCGGGGGTTCGAATCCCTCCTTCGCTACCATTTTCTTAAACTATAGCAAATTCAACATGTTAGGTGGCATACGCCTACCAAACCTACCAAGATTTCCTACCAACTATTTTTTCACGCGAGACCATCGTACTGACGATCCAATCCTATGTCTCCGTCGTCTGGCCTTTCCAACCCAACAACCTCATGGCATTCGCTGTCACAATGACGGTCGCCCCGGTGTCAGCAAGGATGGCGGGCCACAGTCCCGTGATCCCAACAATTGTGGTGATTAGAAAGACGACCTTCAGACCCAGTGCCACTGTGATGTTCTGGTGGATGTTCCCCATGACCTGCCTCGACAGATCGATCATGTTCCACACATCGATGACGCGGCCATGCAAAATGGCTGCATCTGCAGTCTCCAATGCAACGTCGGTACCGCCGCCCATTGCAATTCCAACATCGGCTGCCGCAAGCGCGGGTGCATCGTTGATGCCATCGCCAACCTTGGCCACGATGAGGCCCTCACGCCTCATTTCGCCCACGATCCGTTGCTTGTCCTCAGGCATGAGCTCGGCCTTCGCTTCAATGCTTAATTCAACCGCAATGGCCTCTGCGGTTCTACGGTTGTCTCCGGTCAACATGACGGTACGAATGTCGTTCCTCGCGAGCAAGTTGAGACCACGAGTAGCGTCTTCTCGAGCTTCGTCGCGCATGGCGATGGCCCCTGCCACTGTGCTTTCGACAACCAAGACCGACACAGTCTTCCCGTCATTTTGAAGTCGCTCGATCAGCTCAGTCTGCTTCGCCAATAATGCTACCTTCCCGTTCGCTGCCTGAGGTGAGCCAAGGAATACGGTCTCGCCACCGACCTTGCCTTCAATGCCGTGTCCAGCCACCGCCTTTGCTGCAGTTGCGGGTGGTACAGGAGCCTTGTATTCCTTCGCCCTCTCTAGGATTGCCAAGGCCAGCGGATGACTTGATCCAGCCTCCAGCGCTGCTGCCAATGAGAGAACCTTGGTTTCCGCTGTACCGAACGACACAACGTCGGTGACCACAGGCTTCCCACCCGTCAGTGTTCCCGTCTTGTCGAACGCGACTGCAGTGATCTTGCCAAGTGTCTCAAGGACGGCCCCTCCCTTCAGAAGAAGACCCCGTCGCGCCCCTGCTGACAGTCCTGCCGCAATTGCAGCTGGTGTGGAGATGACAAGAGCGCATGGACAGCCGATCAGCAGGATTGCGAGGCCTTTGTAGATCCATTCAACCCAAGAACCACCCATCACCATGGGAGGGACAACAGCGACGAGGGTCGCGACAACCATGACGCTTGGTGTGTAGTAGCGCGAGAACCGATCAATGAAACGCTCAGTTGGAGCTTTGCTCTCTTGAGCTTCTTCTACGAGGCGCACCACTCGGGCAATGGTGTTGTCAGCGGAAGTCGCGGTGACACGAATACGCAGCAAGCCATCCGTACTGATGGTCCCTGCGAAGACAGTATCCCCAACACTCTTCCGTTTCGGAGTACTCTCGCCGGTCACAGGTGCTTCATCGATTTCGCTGGTGCCTTCGGTGATGTCACCATCAGCGGGTATCCGGTCGCCTGGACGAGCAAGCACGACATCACCTATCGCCAACTTGTCAGCAGCAATGGAAACGGTCTGTCCCTCTCGTTCAACCATAGCTGTCTTCGGTACAAGGTTGGCCAACCCCTGAATACTAGCACGAGCCCTGCCAGCTGCGACGCCCTCAAGAAGCTCGCCGACGAGAAATAGGAACACAACTGCTGCTCCTTCTTCGCCAGCCCCAATGATCACAGCCCCAACAGCGGCAATTGTCATCAGCATCTCAATGGAGAACGGAGTACCGGCAAAAGCCGCCGTCAGCGCCCTACGAGCAATTGGCACCAGACCCACCAGCATAGCGACGGCAAAAGCCCACTGAGCAACATCCGGCACAACCTTACCGACCACATAGGCGACCATGAGTGCTGCACCGCTGGCGATAGTCAAAAGCGCCTTCTTGCTGCGCCACCAACGCGCCAATGTAGGCTCGTGATCGTGGCCGTGAAGACCTGAAAGAGTGTCCGCGTCCCCTGCGCTCTCCTGAACAGCACTGTCACCAATCGGAGCTACCTTGTAACCCAGTCTCCCGATGCTCGTCTGCAGCCCTTGCAAGTCAGCCTTGACACCATGCTTCACTGTCATAGTGCCAGTACTAACCGAGACTGAAACGTCCTCTACGCCTGAGAGCCTCCGCGCAGCCGTATCGATCTTTGACGCGCAGCTAGCGCAGTCCATTCCTTCTACGCGAAATCTCGTCTGCGTTGATGCAGTGTCCATTGGTCAGCTCCATTGACTTTTTCGCTACCAAGCCTACATCCTCTAGCGACTAGAGGAGCAAGAGCAATGTCGGAGCAAATTTCGATTGGTGAAGCTGCGAGACGCAGTGGTGTGAAGGTGCCAACGATACGATATTACGAACAGATCGGCTTGCTACCAGCCCCTGAACGTACCGAGGGTAATCGAAGGAACTATAGGGCGGATGAGGTACAGCGTTTGGCTTTCATTCGCCATTCACGAGAGCTCGGCTTCGGGATCGATGCTATCAAGACATTGCTGGTTCTGCAGGACAACCCAAACCAGCCCTGTGCCACCGCTGATCACATCGCCAAAGATCGCCTTCGTGACGTCGAACAACGAATACGCAGCCTCAATGCCCTAAAGCTTGAACTGGAAACAATGGTCGAGGAATGCAGCCACGGACGCGTCAAGGAATGCCGCGTAATCGAAACGCTCGCGCACCACGACAGGTGTGTTCACCAGACACATTGAAGAGAGGGTTAGTCAGACTGCATCAGGCGACTGATAGGTCATGATGAGCGATGAGCAGTTCCGTCGCCCGCTCAACGTCCTTGCCGAGATGCCTAAGAACCTGTCCCCTTGATCGCGGGTAGACGTGAAGCTCGGTAGGCCCTCCGACCCCTGCGGTCCATCTCTTGTGCGTACCAGATGAAAGCTTGTGGACCAGCTTCGCCATCTGTACGCGCCGGTATTCCGACTTGCTGTCAGGCTGGAGGTCAGCTTGGATGGTGAGCGCGACCGTTAGAGAAGCCTCAAGAACTCGTCGTGGGTCAATTTTAGCCTTCCTGAGCCTAGCCCATGCTGCCTTCGCGCGTTCCTCGGGTGACAGTCCACGCAGCCTGAAGGCCTCGACATGCGGACCAGCGGCATTGTAGAGCGTCTCGATCCGAACGATGGCATTCTTGACCCACGGATCGTCCTCGTGGTCCTTCAGCCATGCTCTTGCCCTCTTCCGATGCGGAGCCAGCTCCTTGGTGCTGTAACTACTCTTGTACGGGGAACCATGGCGACTGTGGTGATCGGCATGAGCCCTACAAAAGAAGGTATCCAGACCGTCCTGTGTGCCGGCCCTCGAAGGCTTGCCGCATCCTACAACACGACAGCTGTGGAACCTGAAGTCTGGTTCGTTGGCGCGAGCCTTCACCTCTGCGTTACGATTTGACTTCACGATCCTTGCTCCAAATGGAATTCGTTGCTGTGTCGACCACGATATGTCCTCAACATGGCCACCCCGCGTCTGCAAGCGCCCGAGCATCAATCTTGGAGGAATGCCCACCCTGCGGACGTCACCTGCAATGAACTTGATTTCTCTCGTTGATTTTGTTGACTTAATATCGTCAAGCCCTATGCGCGCACATGCAAGGCGGTGTAGGGGCCACTATTAGAAATCGCTCGTACCCTGATCTTCCCATTCAATTGGTCCGTACGTATCTCCGAACCCTTCAATGGCTTCGACAATGCTCTGGGTCTTCACTATGGAAGCGAGCGCAGCAACAACAGCCACTGTTCTTAGCTTCAGACTATTTCCGAATGTCTTCTTGAGCCGCTTGGCGTAGTCTTCGATCTGAGCTTGAAGCATGTCCTCGGTCCATTCGGGACGTTCTCCGCCCCCACCCTCAAGGAGTTCCTTCGCCTCATCAAGCGATCCAAAGTCATGATCAGCCCCATGCTCTTTGACGAGTGCGGTGTGCATCTTACGAAGTTTCGAGATGAACGCAGTTCCCATTCCCGACCACTTGGCTTGTTCCGGTATCGAGCCGTGTCGCATCTTGACGAGCTTCCACGCAGCTTCGTGCCGTTCCCACTTGGTCAAAGGAAGTCTCATACGGGTGTTCCCATCGAGCCCGGCGACCACAGCATCCTTCAAGGTGCCACCGATCCTCACGACAGGAATTTGGTCTACCTTGGCATTCTTGTAGGCAGCGTAGCGATGATGTCCGTCAACAACATAGTCCACGCCAGCCACCTCAAATACCACGATGGGCTCCAACCGATTGTCCCCAGTCAAGCTCAATGCCTTCTCCAGATCGCGAACGTGTTCCTCATACCCACCCACGTCGTCATGGGTTCCCTTGGTCCTACTGGAAAAGAGCGACGGTAATCTCTTCAGTGACCGACGTGCAACGATGGCTTCTCCAAGAGGCTTCTTGGTTCCGGCGTATTCATGCTCAGCCTTAGCCAGCTCGGTGAGTGCCTCGTTGAATGTCTTCATAATCCTGGTCTTCATCCTTCTGAATACGGCGATGGTCGTTGACCTCGCGGTTACAGCCAATGCCACCGCCGGTCCAGCTGCATCTTGCCACACGTGAACTCAGTCAAGTGCCCTGTAGACACTCCTTTCGCTAATCCCAAGCTGTGCCGCTATGGCCGCTCTGGTCATTCCTTGGTCCACCATAGTTTTGATCTGGTCTCGCTGGTTCATGGCCTTCGGCTTACGCCCTGTGTACCGGCCCTCAGCCTTGGCAGCTTCAATGCCCACGCGCTGCCGTTCCAACATCATGGTCCGCTCGAACTCTGCGAACGCACCGAACATCTGGAGTGTAAGCCGTCCTGTCGCTGACTTCGTGTCCACTGTGTCGCCATTGAAGTCTAGGATGCGGAGGGCAATGCCGCGCTCATCCAGATTGCTCACAACCTCAAGCAGGGTCCGCAGGTCTCGGGCAAGGCGGTCCATCTTTGTCACAACGAGCGTGTCACCTTTACGGACGAAACGCAGCGCTGCGTCCAACTGGTCTCGCTGCTTGGCTCCCGACGCGTGTTCCTGAAACACTTCCTCGCACCCTGCCGACTTGAGCTTCGTGATCTGGTCTTCAAGTCCTGCCGTCTGGTCCGGGGTCGATGTTCTCGCGTATCCCGTCAACATGTCGCGTGCCTTCCAAGCTGTGCCTAACCCTGACATTAGGGTCTAGAGCCCAGCTTATGACACTGCCAAAACTCCAAGTCAACCCTATTGTCATGCCCATCAGCAGCCAAACCTGCCACACTAGAGACACTGCCAAAACCTTGCCCTAATGGCAGAGCACTCGTGCGAGCACTCGCATGGTTGCGCATTGGCTCGCCAAGGCTGCGTAAGCACGCGATCATCCTATTTAATTGTGGATCGGAGATTTTCGTATCAATTCAGTCAGGATGCTTCACAATGAACGGTCATGAACCAACAGCGATACATACTCAAAAGAGAATTTGACGGCGCTTGGGCCGTGATTGATAGAGAGACCGGATTGCCTCCCATGATTAACCTTTTCATCGCCGTGGGACTGTCTGTTGAGGAAGCTACCGAACTGGCCGATCATTTGAACAGGTCCCAGTCTTAACTAGGTCAGCCTACGCCGGTCAGCCTTGGGCCAACCAGTGCCGCCCACGTCCCGCCACGGTTCCCCAAGGTGCCATTGGGCAAGCAGGGGGCACGGGGGGTCTGGCGCGGTCATCTCTTCTCATGATGCCACTTAAGACTTTTTTGTCGAAACATTCCGCCGCGCTATCCCAATTCTAACTGCTGGGTAAGGGTGTGGTGTTTCGTTTGGGGTGCCTGGGTGATAGTCCAGAGCGACGCAAGCGTCAGTGATCAGGAAACAATTGAATACAGTACCAGCGAGGAACTGCTCAAGACACGCTTTCGTAAGGTGCATCCCGTCGGTGCGCACCACCAACAAGTAGCGGTCATATGGCCCACCCTTAAGCTTGGCAGGCTTGTCCTTGCGCTTCACAATTTCCTGTAGCTTGCTGATGAAGTCGTCGCGGGTCCATACCTTGTGGACCATTGGTCCGCCGTTCGCTCGTTGCTCGAGGGTTGGCTCGTCAGCGAGTTCGACTAGCTCGATCCCCCACCGTTCACCGTTGACCACAGCTTCGCAGTCTGGCGGGTCGTCCCTGCCGCGATGGGTCAAACCAGCATGCTCCAGCCCTAGGGCGTTGAGGGCGTTCGCGGCGTCATCCAACTCTCCATGATCCCTGCTGTTCCTCGATTTAAATTGAAAGCCCCCACCCTTCCTCAGGTCCATTTCGACCCGCTTCAGCCCCTCAAGTTCACTCTCGTCATCATCTGTCGTCATGGGGCTTTGGCCTGCTGCCGGTTTCATAGACACTGAGTTAAGGTGTTCTGCATGAAACCGGAGAGTATGAATGCAAAGACGAAAGTTCAGCCGCGAATACAAGCTTGAAGCGGTGAAGCTGGTGAAGGAGCGTG
>NZ_JBBNAM010000158.1:0-58457 GCF_037994425.1 Phyllobacterium sp. | reverse complement strand
GTCTTGCCGGACAGGGCCTGAGCAATGTCTGTGTCCGACCATGTCGAGAGGATTGCCTTGCCGATCCCGGAGGCATGGATCGGCCCGCGCCGCCCGGGACGAAAGAAGGCCCGCATCGGTGCATGGCCCTCGATCTGCGAAATGAAGACGACGTCACCTTCATCCTCAATGGCGACATTGGCCGTCCCGCCGCATTCATCCATGAGCCGCTTTAAAAATGGGCGGCTGATCGCGCCAAACTTGCGATAGCGCAGAAAAGCGTTGCCGATCTCGAAGGCGCGCACGCCGATCGTCCAGTCGCCGGATTCGCCAATCGCGGACGGCAGCGTGAGCAGCAGAAGTTGCCACTGCCTGGGACAGTGTCGCGGGCAAGACTTGTCGCTGCGGCGGTGCCGAAGTGCAGCAACCTCTTGCCGGACCGCTCTTCCTACGCTCCATTTGCAACAGTCACGGCTTCGGACGGCCAGAACTGGTGGCATCGAGGCGGGTAAGGTCGATCAAGATCGACCGGATTTGCCGCCATGGCGGTTCGTTGCGTGGACCTTCGTCCTCATATCTCAGCACAACAGCATGGAGATTCGCGACAATTCCCGCGATGGATCCGGCAGGCTCCGTCCAAAGGGCTGCCGCCAGCTTGTCGAGATGGGCTTCCGCCTCTACCTCGGCACGCCTGGCACGACTGTAACCCAGACGCTCATCCATCGCGTCCCAGGCTTGCTGTTGCGCACGAAGAATGGCTTTCGCCTCTCTCCGGGCGTCGGCGGTCTCTGCTCCCCCGCCAAGCAGGGAATCGACCGCGCCCGCCGTAAATACCATGACCGGTTGCTCCATGGCCGCTGCTCGTATTTCAACCCGAGGAAAGCCCATAGCCGCGACCAGACGCCGTTCAAGACGCTGCTGCGCCCGACACTGCGCCTCGACCTTTTTGTGCGCCGCCATCCTTTCTCGCCAAATGCAAAGCGCCCGCTCATCCATTGCTGCCAAGCGGTCGCGCCGCAATCAGGTGTGCCATTTGCGGTTTGTTCTGCCAGCCCATACCGCCGTACCCGCGAGCAAGCCTCTAGAGGTGACTGGCGACAAAGTTCTACTATTTTCAAAATCAGCCATCAATCCGAGCTCCCTAATCACTTGGTTTATGGTCAGGCTGTACTCGGCATCCTTGTACAGCCGCACTCGCTGAAATTGCCGACAGTTGCCGCTCTTTCAGGCATACCTCCGCTCACCATCCGCACGCACCCGTCGTAGAAGGTGGCCTTCCCCTTTCAGTTCCACCGCCCTGTGGGGCAAACCATCAGGTGACCATCGAGCTCGCGTTCAAGGAACTGGATCCGCGTGCTCAGTGCCGACAAATCGTTATCGTCCAGAACCGATATGGCATTCATCACGTTCACCGCTAAATCTGGGGTATCCGGCCATGCCACTTGTCGCAGTCGTGACGGCTGAGCGGTGGCTGAAGATGGCACGTAGAGGGCCATGCTGTCTTCTGTCGCTGTCATGTCCATCAGAGGGTCCTCGCGGTTGAAGCGAAATCAGTGAAACTCTATAGGTAATCTGAAGCACTTGAGGTGTATTTTGCTTACTTCTGCACAGCTCCGAGCCGCAAGGGCTCTGCTACGATTAGATCAGTCTGGTTTGGCTGAAAGCGCCGGAGTTTCCGTTGAGACGATAAAGCGCCTAGAAAAAATGGAAGGTGAGTTACTAGCCGTGACCGGCACGACGTTAGCCAAGCTGCAGTCAGCCCTCGAATAGGCAGGCGTCATATTCATTGACACGAATGGCAATGGTCCAGGGCTAGGCGGTGATGGAATTCCGCCGTCAAGGCTTCCTCATAGTTGGGCCAAGAATGTGCGTGAGTCGATCTGCCATCCCTCGAAACGCATTTCAGGTTCGAGGCCGCGGGTCGAGACATTCAGACAAAGGAATCGTTGACGATACTTAGCGCGCGAGACTCTAGTGTGGACCAGGGCACTGAGGGTCCGGAGAAGGTTGCCGGTTAGAGGCATCGCCTAACGATGGTATCCATTCGTCGGTTTGGTACCTCGCGAAAAGTTCACGACAACCGCAATCAACACCGTGCCTACAATGAAAACGAAGGCCGCGGCAGCGATCGCGGGGCTGATATTTTCCCGTATCGTGGAGAACATTTGCCGTGCAAGCGTCCGCTGGTTTGGGCCGGCCACAAACAGCGTCAGCACGACTTCGTCCAACGACGTCGCAAAAGCGAAAACAGCCCCAGATACGATACCTGGGAGCGCGAGCGGCAAGGTGACTTGTTTCAGCACCCTAATGGGTGCTGCGCCGAGACTGGCTGCCGCCTGCTCCAACCGGCGATCAATCCCCTGCAATACCGCCAGGACGTTGACGACGACAAAGGGCACCGCCACCACAGTGTGGGCGATAATCACCCCAAGATACGTGTTGGTCAAAGCATATCGCGCAAACATGAGCTGCATGCCGACGCCCAGCACCACCGCCGGCACCACCATCGGCAAGAGAAAAATCGTATTGATGGTCGTAAGGACAAGCGAAAGCTGCTTGTCCCGAAGTCCGAGGGCACCAACGGTTCCCAGGAATGTCGCAAGCACGGTGGTGCCACATCCGATGATGAGGCTGTTGATGATGGACCGCTGCCACACACCGGCGGTGAACAGCTCACCGAACCACCGGGTTGAGTAACCAGGAATGGGATAGTTGAGGAAGACACTGTCGGTGAAAGCGAGCGGCAGGATCGCAATCAGCGGTGCGATCAGAAAGAAGACCGTCGCAGAACCAAAGATCAGTTTCGAAAAACGCAACACGTTCACGCACTCATCTCCCGTTCTGACGAAAGCCTGAGATATATCGCGTAGAGGATCATTGTGGCCGCCAGGAGGACCAGTCCAAGCGCCCCGGCCATGCCCCAGTTGGCCGCGCCCGTGGCATAGTAGGCGATCACCGAACTGATCATCTGATCCTTCGCACCGCCGATCAAGGCCGGCGTGATGTAGTAACCGAGCGCGCTCATGAACACCAGAAGCGAACCGGAGACGACGCCGCGCAGCGCGAGCGGCAGCAAGACATTCAAGAATGCCCTGACGGGATGAGCACCCAACGACGCGGCGGCCGGCATCAGATTTTTTGGGATACCGATCAGCACACTGAAGATCGGAAGCACCATGAAGGGAAGCAGGACATGGGTCATGGCGATGATGACGCCGGCTCGGTTGAAGATCAGCGGTATCGGGCTGGATGTTACGCCCGAATGCATCAAGACCGAATTGATCAACCCCCTGTCCTGCAACAAGATGAACCATGCCGCGGTTCGCACCAGCAGTGACGTCCAGAGCGGTAACAGCACCGCACCCAGCAACAATTGCCGCTTCCAGCCATCGACCGAGGCAGCGATCATCGCAAAGGGAAATCCGATCAAGACGCACGCCCCTGTCACCGTCAAAGCCATCACAAACGTCCGCAGCATGATGGCCCTGTTCGCCGAAGCATCAGCCGGAAGAAAGGCAATTGCACCGGACGCGTCCCGTTGCAGATCAACTGCTGCCAAAAGATTGCGGTCTGTGATTCTCGAAGATGCAGCCACGCTGACGGCCTGCCAGTAGGAAATGTCACCCCATCGCTTGTCCAGCGCAACAAGATCAATGCTTCCGGCGACGTCCAAAGCAGCCTTACGTGTTTTGGGCATCAAGGTGCGAAAGCCGGATTTGGCACTGTTCAGCCGCCGGACAAGATCCCCGAACAATTGGTCGTCGCTGATCTGGCGCAGGTCGGCCACCAAGGCAGCTTGCATTTCAACCGTTGGGGGGCTGGTGCGATCCCAGCTCGAAACCGACCTCGCGGTGGCGGGGAGTGTGCGTGCCGCCACCGGGTCGGACACAGCGGACTTCATCATAGTGACGAGCGGCAACGCGAAAAAGACAATAAGGAATAGCAACAGCGGCGCGACAAGCGCCAGGGAAATTACCCGTTTGCTGAGTCTTGGCGGATTCATGGGCGAACCACCCAGCAATCGGACGGCAGGAAGGAAAGTTGCACCTCTTCACCAATCGAAAGCGTGGGCTGGCTGCGGTCCGTCGTGACGATCAGCGACTGGCTGTCGCTTTTTGCAACCAACCGCAAATGATCTCCGTGATAGACGATATCTGAGACGGCGGCGGTGATGTTGTTGCCCGCAGCCTCCCGGCGTCCCACCTTTATCCGCTCGGGTCTTATCGACAGGCAAACACTGCCGTTTGGACGAAGGTCCATGGCTGTTTCAACGAAAACCTGCTGGCCGCCGGGCAACTGGACACGGGCGGTAGCGCCTTCGATGCTTCGTACGGAACCCCAGACCAGATTTGTCTCGCCAATGAACTCCGCGACGAATTGCGTGCTCGGATGGTCATAGATGTCCGAGGGTTTGCCAATCTGTTCTATTTTGCCGCGATTAAAAATCGCGATGCGATCCGACATCGTCAGCGCCTCCGATTGATCGTGCGTCACAAAGACGATCGTCAGCTTGAGCCGCCGATGCAGATCCCTAATGTCCAGTTGCATTTGTTCGCGCAGTTGCTTGTCCAGTGCGCCGAGCGGCTCGTCCATCAAAACCACTTCGGGCTCGAAGATCAGTGCACGTGCCAATGCAACCCGTTGCTGCTGTCCGCCCGAGAGCTGTGACGGACGTCGCTCGGCAAGTGAGCCAAGCTGCACCATTTCGAGCGCCTTTCCCACACGCTCCTTCACCTCCGCACGCGGGAGGCTGCGCATTTTCAAGGGGAAGGCGACGTTCTCCGAAACCGTCATGTGCGGGAAGAGCGCATAATTCTGGAAGACGACACCCATGTTGCGTCTGTGCGGCGGCAAACTGTCAATTCGTTTGTCGCCCGCCCAGATTGCGCCGCTTGTCGGATTCTCGAAACCCGCAAGCATCATGAGTATCGTCGTTTTGCCAGAACCGGAGGGACCAAGCAGGCTGATGAACTCCCCCTTGCCGATCTCAAGATTCAGTCCCTCGACAACGGTGAGGAGCCCGAAGGATTTGCTGACCTCCTCCAAGCGGATAAATGGATTGTTCAACGTCGATCACCTCAGCACTCGGAAAGCAATGCGCAATGGCGGCGGCCCCGACAAACCGCGAGCCTGCACGTCACGACGGCGAGGGCAGGACCGCGTATGTCTCAGCGCTCATTCAGAACTAAGTTATTGCGCGAGCCAGGCATTGAACCGCTGTGTCAGAGCCTCGGAATTGTCGGTCCAGAAATCAACATCCAGGGAAATCGCTCCCTTGAGATTGTCCGGCGAAGTCGGAAGCTCGGTCTGGAATTTTGCAGGCACGAGTTTGCCCGCCTCGATGTTGGGAAGTCCGTAGGCGATGTATTCGGGCAATTTAGACTGGTTGTCCTCCTTGCTCGCATAGGCGATGAAGTCCATCGCCGTGTCCTTGTTCGGGCTGTCCTTTAGCACTACCCAACTGTCGATAGCATAGATGCTGCCCGGAAACACAAAGCCGAAGTGCTTGCCTTCGGACCTGTTCAAACCGCTGATACGACCGTTATAAGCAGTAGTCATGACCACCTCTCCCGAGGAGAGCAACTGAAGCGGCTGTGCTCCGGCCTCCCACCAGACAATGTTCGGCTTCAGCTCATCAAGTTTTTTGAAGGCTCTGTCGACGCCTTCCGGGGTGGCAAGAACGGAGTAAACCTCATCGACAGCCACACCGTCCGCCATCAAGGCGAATTCAAGCGCGTATTTCGCTCCTTTGCGTAGGCCCCGCTTGCCGGGAATCTTCTTCGTGTCCCAAAAGTCGGCCCAAGAGGCTGGCGCTTGTTTCAGCTTGTCGCCATCGTAGGAAATTCCAGTTGACCAAACGATCGCGCCAACGCCGCAATCGCTGACGGCAGCGGGTAAGAACTTGGACTTGCCGCCCAACTTGTCCCAGTTGACCTTTTCGTAAATACCGTCCGCGCAGCCAAGCGCAAGTTCTTCGGCCTCAACCTGGACCGCATCCCAATTTGGAACGCCCGCTTTCACCTTGGCCTGAAGCACGCCGTATCCGCCATCCCAACTCTCATCGAGCACCGGCTTTCCGGTCTGCTTTGCAAACGGCTCGAAATAGATTTTGCGCTGGGCGTCTTGGTAATTACCGCCCCATGACACGATTGTCAGATCACGGGCTTCAGCGGTCGCTGTTCCGATGGTCGCCAACGCGCATGCAACCAACGCTGCGTTCAGAATTTTCATCGTCATTCCCCTTTTTTTCTATAACTGTGCTAAGAAACCACAGTTTGACTCGAATGAAAGCCTGATAAAGCGCGCGGTGATTAAAATCACCGTTATACAAGTCAATATGTCGGCGGGGTTATCGCGCTTAAGATCTCGCTCTTCTGCTCGCCCACATTGCGGAAGCGATGGGGGAGCCGGCTGTCGAAGTAATACCCATCGCCCTTGTTCAGGATCTTTTTCTGGCCGCCAACGGTCACTTCCACTGCTCCTTTGATCACCATTCCCGCCTCTTGCGCGGCATGCGCGATGGCTTCTCCGGTGTCAGCGCCGACCGCGTAGGTCTCGTGCAGCATAAGAAGTTGCCGGTTAGGATGGTTGAGGCCGATAACGCGGTATGAGATGGTGTCGAGCTTGCCGATCTCCACCAATTCCTCCCTTCCATAGAACGGCGTGTACGGCAGGCTTGACTGAAGATCGCTAAAGAACCCTGGGAGCGTCGTGCCGAGCGCGTCCAGCACCGCACTCAACGTGTCGATTGACGGACTCATCTTGTCCCGCTCGATCAGGGAAATGGTAGAATGGGAGATTCCGGACCTCACCGCCAGCTCTCGCACGCCCAAATCGCGCCTGCGCCGCATCTCTTTCAATTTGACGCCGATTTTTGGCATTGGATCTTCCCAAGATTGGAGTGCCTCCTCGAAACAGCCTGTCACCGCACGAGGTGCAGAACGCGCCGCCTTTGGTGAATATACTGAACAGATGCTTCGCCAGCAATTGCAGTAACCCGGCAGGTGCATAATTGTGACGACATTCCTCCAACAGGTAACCCGGAGATTCAAATGGCAAACCGCTCCAACCAATTGGGTGACAAGATAAGGCATCTCAAGCAGCCAAACGTTCTCTCGATTTCGGATACTGCTGCAATTGAGGCCGCGGTCAAGGACATCATTGCGAATGTGCGTGCACGCGGAGACGATGCCGTCGGAGAATATGCACGCACCTTTGACCGATCCGATCTTGTCACATTCGAAGTGAGCCTCGAGGATCGCCTGGAAGCCATTGCCAATCTCGATCCCCAGACTAGGAAAGACACTGAGTTTGCCATTGAGCGCGTAAAGACGTTCGCCGAAGCGCAACTCCGAACCATACTTCCGCTCGAATTCGACGCGCTTCCTGGACTGCACCTGGGACACCGGGTCATTCCCGTTGCGGTTGTAGGAGCCTATGTGCCTGCTGGCCGATATCCGATCCTATCTGCACCCGTCATGACCATCGTGCCGGCGAAGGTCGCCGGCTGCGATCATGTTATCGCCTGCTTGCCGCCCAAGGCCCATCCGGCCATGATTGCTGGCTGCCATTTGTCGGGCGCCGACAGGATTTTCAAGGTGGGCGGCGCGCAGGCCATTGCCGCCATGGCGTTCGGAACCGAAACCATTCCCGCCGTCGACAAGATCGTCGGACCGGGCAACGCCTACGTCAATGAGGCCAAGCGGCAGGTGTTTGGCCAGGTGGGCATCGACCAATTAGCAGGCCCTAGCGAAATTTATATCGTTGCCGACGAAACAGGCGACGCGGAGATGATCGCCACCGACCTTCTGGCGCAAGCCGAGCACGATGTCAGGACCCGCGTTGGCCTTATCACAACCGATCAAAAACTGGCCGAGGCTACACTGGAGGCGGTCGAACGCCAGCTTGAAACACTGCCCACGGCCGACATCGCCGGCGTCGCCTGGCGCGACTATGGTGAGATCACCGTTTGTGCTGATGAAGCCGCAATGATCGAGTATTCGGACCATATCGCTGCGGAACACCTTGAGGTTCACACGCGCGATGCCCATTCCACGGCAGGAAAGTTGCGCAACTACGGTTCTCTTTTCATTGGGAAACTTGCGAGCGTTGTCTACTCTGACAAGTGCTGCGGGACGAATCACACGCTTCCGACCATGGCCGCAGGACGTTACACCGGAGGTCTCTGGGTAGGTTCCTACGTCAAGGTGTGCACCCACCAATGGCTCGACGAGCGCGGTGTGGCCGCAGTCGCTCCCCCCTCGGTACGGCAAAGTCATACAGAGGGCATGGAGGGCCATCGCCGGGCGGCAGCGCTTCGACTTAGCCGGCAATAATAGCTTCCGTCTAAGGATCGCGCATCGGTTCGCCACAGCTCATTAGCCGATCAGCCCATTCACTCAGCGGCGATTTCGAACGCCAAGGGATCGGGTTGGAGCGCGGCCAGAACGTCTCCGGCGTTGAGGACTGCGGTGGGAGCGTGCGCGCCTACGTAATCGAACTCTTGGTCAAGAAGTCGCTCGACGACCTCGCAAACAAGCGGTGCGGTGAAAGCGTAGATGTCCCGCCCTCGCGCAACAGCCCGCCGGATAGCTCCATTGCGCCTGGCCACGACATCGACAACGAACCGTTGTGCCGAGCTCCCGGCCGCGTCCACCGCCTGCGGACTGGGCGTCGATGCATCGCGAACGTTTTTTAAACTGACCTCACTCAAATATGTATGGAGTTCCGCGTGCTTACATGCCTTGAGATCAGGACTATCTCCGAGAACGGCATTTCGATCATGAGTTGGCGGCCTAGCGAATCCTCGAAGTTCCATTCCTTTTGCGCGGGACGGAAGTGACAAGGGACTGAAACGCCCGTCAGGACGACCATGCGCTGCAGTGTTCCGCTTCCCGGTGACGCGTGTTCCGCGTGTGGAGTGCCAGCTATCGAGGCCGATCATGGCGCCGCGAGCTGGTTGCGTTGGCTGGGCTGCTCGCCCCTCATCTTGGTTACAATCAGACCGCGCTCAGTTCGGTTCGCATACTGCGGACGGAAGCTGTGCTTCACGACGTCCCGGTACTCTACAAACCAGGCGCGGTGTTCGTATTGCAGGGAAGCAAGCAAGGCATCCTCGAGGGGGAAATCTTTCTCTACGATGAAGACCACTATCTGGCGATTTCGGTACCCGTCCCATTCCGAATGGAGTCGACAGCCAGTTCGGAGCGGCCATTACTTGCGGTCTATGTCGAGTCCGATATGCAGATGGCAGCCGAGATCGCCATGCAAGTGGAGAATCACACAGAACTGGCGAGCGACAAGCCGCGAGGTCTCGTGTCGAGCTAGGATGGCTGCCGATATCGAGGATGTCCTCATGCGCCTCCTGATGGCACTTCGCAGCACCGTTGACATTGCTATCCTTGGTGCCAGCATATTGCGGGAACTGCATTACCGAGTCTTGGTTGGCCCGCAAGGCGGCGCGATGATCGCCGCTCTCCAGCAAAAAGGCACATCCGGAAAGGTCGTCCAGAGCCTAGCCTGGTTGAGGGAAAACTATAGCTCTGAAATTTCGATCGCCGATCTGGCAAGAGAGGTGGGCATGAGCGTTCCTTCCTACCATGTCCATTTCAAGGACCTCACTGGCAATAGTCCAATGCAGTATGTGAAAGCGATGCGGCTCCACGAAGCAAGATTGATGATCGCGCGCCAAAACAGGACGATCGCAGAGGTGTCCGGTTCAGTCGGCTACGCGAGCCCGGCTCAATTCAGCCGAGACTTCAAACGGCATTTCGGGCGTACGGCATCGGAAGAAGCGAAATGGGTCCGATGTCACCTTGGCGAGCTTGCTTGAACATCATGATTAGGACCGTCCGCTTTTGGCCGGGCAGATGTAGCGATCTCCTATTGGCAAAGTGGCGTTCGTTTTTGCGATCGGGCCGCTAACGCATGTCGAGCAGCGCCGATCCTGTCGTTTCAAGGGCAAAGGCTATCTTCTGAATGGTGTCGAGGGAAATGTTCCGCTTTTCCCGTTCGATGCCGCTAAGATAGGCTTGGGTCAGTCCGGTGCGGAAGGCAACTTCTTCTTGCGAGATAGCAAGCTCTGCCCTGCGGATCCGCATATTGCGGGCGAGAACCTTACGAAGCGCAAGTGGGTTGACCGAGTCCATTGCCATCACCGTTCATGATCGGCTCGCCATGGCTATCTACATTTTCCGTGAATGCTGCGACCGCTCGCTTACCACCCGGCTCAGGCACCTTAACGAGAGGAGAATGGGCAGCAGCGACTGCCGCATCGGCTGCTAGCGACACTGTTTGTGCGCTGGACCGCGCCTCGGTACCCGAGCGCAAACCTCTCCGGGTGACTGGCGGCAAAATTCTGCTCTTCTCAGAATCACCCATGGATCCGAGTTCCTTGATAACTTGGTTTATGGTTAGGCTGGACTCGGTGCTGCTATAAGCACCTTGCGCAACCGCTCATTGAATTGCTGCCAATTGCCGTTCGTCCGGGCGCCTCCGCTCCGGAGCTGCACGCTCCAGTCGGAGAAGGTTGCCCTATCGTACCGGCTAGGCAATGTGAGCTCTCAACGTCGCCCGCGCGAAATGAGGCGCTTCGGCCGCCATAGGAAGCGGGGCGGGCGTCAACTCGGCAATGAGATAACGATACCCTGTTCAGCGGAAATGGTTGCCCATCGCGTTGCTCCTATGGTGTGCTACGTGCTATTCAATTGCGCACCATGCCCAACATTGGGCGCTTTGTCAACACCATGCACAACGTTGGGCATAATGCCAATTTCTTCCGCACAGTGCCGCGCCGGTAGGGCGCTTGTCGAAATGGATCAAGCCAAGCTTGCCGAGGCTGCAAATGTTTCACGAAATACAGTCGTCGACTTTGAGAGAGGACGACGGACGCCAAACACCAACAATCTATTGGCGCTGCAAAAAGCCCTTGAAACTGCTGGTGTAATTTTCGTGGACGAGAACGGAGAAGGTCCGGGTGTAAGGTTGAGAAAGGAAGCCAGATGAGCTTTAGCCGGACGATTCTAAACATTTCAGCGCTCTCATCGCTTGGAAAACAATCCGGGCTGACGTGAAGGGCCGTCACCACAATGGGCCCTAACGCTGCGCGAGCCGAAACCTTGGCATAAAATGTTGTTCCTCTTTGGCCCTTTATGCGATCTTTTCGGCACGAACTATGGACAGGAAGCGGTCCGAGCTGTTCGGAGAAAACCTACGCAAGACGTGCTCACGCGGTGATGCCCCGCGCAAAGCTGCATGATCGTTGAGCGCCCGGCACTAAGACGGCCGCGCACGCATTGGCAGCATGCCTGGAGTTTGCTGCCACGCAACAACGATTTTTATGTATCAATGAATTTTCACTAGGAGCGTTCAAGACAAAGCAGTTTGTCGCGGCAAGCATATTGAGTTACAGTGTGTGTGGGCGTAATGAAACGCGGGGAAGACAGAGTAGTCATGCCCGTATTAAGTAGTTATGGCCGAAAGTAAATTCAGTTCATCCTCGCACCCAGCCGTTTGATTCAGCGTTGAGGAGGGGTCATGCAGCCCAATGAGGTCGCTGGCGAGATCGCGTCACCGAGTGAGCGGACAGCCTATGCGATACCACGCCGCATATCAGTGCTTGTCGTAAGCGATGTGCGCCTCGTGCGCGAAGGCATCGCTCAGGCTCTCGACCAGGATAAGGCACTGCATGTAGTCGGCACGGCACCGCCCGAACAAGCGGGTCAGGCCGTGGCGCGCTTCCGACCCGATGTAGCCCTGCTCGACATGCGAGTGGCGATCGCATTGGAGACGGTGCACGCACTGCGCTCGATGCAGTCGGCGCTCGAGGTCGTGGCTCTGGGCGTCACCGAATCCGAAAAAGCACTGCTTGCCTGCGCGCAGGCTGGCATATCGGGATTAATCCCGCCCAACGCCTCTACTCAGGAGGTGTCCAAGGCAGTGCAGAGCGCGATGCGGGGCGAACTCATCTGTTCGCCGAGAATGGCAGGCATATTGCTGAGCCGCATCCGTATGATGGGATCGATGCCGGACGAACAGTCGGGCAGCGACGCTCTCACGAAGCGCGAACACGAGATCGCGGTGCTCATCGGCGAGGGGCTGTCAAACAAGCAGATCGCCTTCGCGCTCGGCATCCAGAATGCCACCGTCAAGAACCACGTCCATAACGTCCTCGGCAAGATGCGGTTGAGCCGGCGCAGCCAAGTGAGCGCGCGCTTGCGCAACGTGGCGGTGCTAGGCCTCGATGCTTTTCGCCATCCCGTCGCTGCCTTTCCGTCGGAACAAGCAGCCCAATCCTGGGTCTGACCAACTTTTCCCAGCACAATCACGCTTGCCTGGCCTCAAAGTCAGGCAATTGCCGCATCCGGTCCTCGCCGGTCCCACCATCAGCAATCCGCGACGGATCTAGTTCCTTTGGTCTATTCCGCAGCTCTTTTCGCGTCGAAATTCCATTTTCGACCCGAATAAGCAATCGCGCCCGGGCAACAAATCCTCCGACGGCAGGACGAACGCCGGGCCATGGTCTAGACCTTGGTATGAACCGCTTTTGAGCCGATCAGTTCATTCGCGACGGCGCGAACGGTGAGATGATTCATGTCTGCGATACGCTGTGGCGCGGGCTAGACCCGCGCATTCCGCCATTCCGCGACAGGCGGCCGTCCGGTCGTGATCGAAGAGAGGAGTCCACATGCCCGTAGCCCTTCTCCAACCCGGCGTTTACATCGAGGAAGTCCCGAGCGGCGTGCGAACGATCACCGGTGTCGCTACGTCGATCACCCTGTTCATAGGCTGGGCGAGACGCGGCCCAATTGACAGGGCGCTGCGCATCACCAGCTTCGCTGACTTCGAGCGCCTCTACGGCGGTCTGGTCAACGAGGAAGAGGCCTATCTCGGCTATGCCGTGCGCGCCTTCTACCAAAATGGCGGCTCCGACGCCTATGTGCTGCGTATCACACAAACTGAAGCTGGGAACGCCGCAGACAACGCCGCCACCGCTACCGCTTCGTTCGGCGACCTGAGCGTTTCGGCGAGTTCGCCGGGCGGCTGGGCCGCGGAAATCAGCGTGCGTGTGACGCTGCGCGCCGACGACAACACACGCTTCACAGTCGACGTCATCCAGCCCTCCGCGAACAGCGCCGTGCTGGAAACCTTCGCGAACCTTTCGTTCGATCCCGCCGACGCGCGCTTTGCTCCGAACGTCGTCAATGGCCGTTCAGCCTTCATCGATAATCTCGCCTTTGCCAGCAATCCGCCGGTTGCGCCCACGCCCGGCACCCAGGCGCTCGCGGGCGGGGCGGACGGCGCGTTCCTCGCACCCAACGACGCGGCGTTCACCGGGCCGTTGGCCAATGCCTTCGCCACCGGCGGTATCGCCGACCGCATTGATCTCTTCAACATCATCTGCGTTCCCGGCCTGACAAATCCGACCGCCGTCGGCGACCTGCAGACCCGCGCCCAGGAGCGTCGAGCGTTCCTGGTGGTCGACTGCGATCCCGCCGCGGTCGTCGGTGATGTCGGCGATCTCGACAGCGCGATCATCGGCGCCGATGCGCGTAATTCGGCTCTGTACTTCCCTTGGATTCGCACCGCCGATCCGTTGCGGGCAAACGCTGTCCGCGCATTCCCGCCAAGCGGCTATGTCGCCGGAATTATGGCGCGCACCGATGCGACGCGCGGTGTCTGGAAGGCGCCGGCCGGCACGGAGGCCAGCCTCAACGGCGCGCTCGGCCTGACGATCACCATGAGCGACGCCGAGAACGGCCAGCTCAATCCGCGCGGCGTCAACTGTCTGCGCACCATGCCGGTCTTCGGCAATATCGTCTGGGGCTCGCGCACCCTGCACGGCGACGACCAACGCGGCTCAGAATGGAAATACACGCCGGTGCGCCGCATGGCACTATTCCTTGAGGAAAGCCTGTTTCGCGGCACGCAGTGGGTCGTGTTCGAGCCTAACGACGAACCCCTTTGGGCTCAGATCAGGCTGAATGTCGGCGCATTCCTGCAGGGCCTGTTCCGGCAAGGCGCCTTCCAGGGCGCGACGCCGAGGCAAGCTTATTTCGTCAAATGCGACCGCGAGACGACGACGCAGGCCGACATCAATCTTGGCATCGTCAACATCCATGTCGGCTTCGCGCCGCTGAAACCCGCCGAATTCGTCGTTCTGCGCATCCAGCAGATCGCCGGCGACGTGACGACCTGACCCCGAAAGGAATAACTGATGGCACAGTTTTCCGTCAATCCGCAGCGTTTCGACCCTTACAAGAACTTCAAGTTCCGCGTGAAATGGGATGGCCGCTACGTTGCGGGCGTCAGCAAGGTCTCGGCGCTCAAACGCAGCACGGAAGTCGTCGAGCATCGAGAGGGCGGCGATCCCTCGACCGGGCGCAAGTCGCCCGGTCGCACCAAATACGAAGCGATCACGCTGGAACGCGGCGTCACGCACGACCTGGAGTTCGAGCGTTGGGCCAACAAGGTCTGGAATTTCGGTTCCGGCCTCGGCGCGGAAGTGTCTCTTCAGGATTTCCGCAAGGACATCATCCTTGAAGTCTACAACGAAGCCGGCCAGCTCGTCCTTGCCTACAAGATGTTCCGCTGCTGGGTGTCGGAATTTCAGGCGCTGCCTGATCTGGACGCCAACGCCAACGCCGTGGCGATCCAGACCCTGAAGTTGGAAAACGAGGGGTGGGAGCGCGACGTCGATGTCGTCGAGCCAACGGAACCCCGCTTCACCGAACCTGCCTGATAGGGCGCAACCATGCAGCTGGAGAACCAGAGCGAAAGCGAAGTCCTCGACCTTTGGGAACAAGGCGTCGGGCTGGACCGCTGGCGGCGCGAGGAAGCGCTGCTGGCAGTGTCCGGAACGCCGCCGCGTGGCCTTGGAGCGCGCAACGTCGCGCTCCTTGGCCTGCGCAACGCCCATTTTCACGGAGCCTGGCCGATGCGCAGCACCTGCCCACAATGCGGCGCGGAGGCCGAGTTCCGGGTGGACAGCGCCGAGCTGGCGGCAAAGCTGGCGAGCGCCGATCCGGATGAGCGCCAAGAGTTCGACTGGCGCGGTCTGACGATCATCGCCCGTGCCCCGACTGTGGACGACCTGCATATTGCAGCCAAGGCCGCCCATCCCCTCAAGGTTGCGCGCGCCCTGGTGGCGCTCTGCATTGAAGGAGCCGGTCTGGCAGATTACGATGACGATGCCATTTATGACCTGGGCGACCGTCTCGAGGCGCTCGACCCCGCCGCGACCCTCCAGTTCAACCTGACGTGCCCCGATTGCGCGCATGCCTGGCCGGCGCTTGTCGACGTCGCCGACGCCGTATGGCGCGAGGTGCGAGGCGCGGCCGAACGGCTCCTGCTCGAAGTCGACGCTCTGGCGCGGGCCTATGGCTGGACGGAAGAGCAGGTGCTGGCGCTGTCGCCGACACGCCGAGCCGCTTACCTGCAACTGGCGGAGGCGCAATGAGCAGGTTCCTGGCCAACCTCGCCGGCCTCGCACTCGGGCAGCCGCCTGCCGGGGCCGCGCGGCTCTCATTGCCGCCACGCTTTTCGGGCAGCGACCATACCGACATCGTTTCCGGCCTTGAACAGGTCGAGACAGCGCCCTCGAGACCGGTAAGCCCGTCGCTGTCGGTGGAGCCGTCAAGACAGGCTGAGGTTCGACGCGAGATGGCGGCCACGCCGATTGTGGAAACGGTTCCGGTCCGGGCTAGCCCACCCCGCGAAAAGTCGGCGTCTCAGACGTCGTTGCCGATGGCGCGACAAACCGAACTTCCGCGATCCTTCGAGCGTGTGCTACCCGACACTCGACCATCTGCGTTACGTGCCATTGAACACACACAGGCAGTTCGCTCCGCGACCGAAACGGCGGCGCCGGCTCAGCCGAGCCCTCCCGTCCGCAGCGAAACGATCGTCAGGCATATTCGTAACGATCCTTCTCCCCGGCAGGCGGCGCCACTCACTGAGGCGGCATTGGCGAACCGCGCCGTGGTCGAGCGCGAGGCACGGCCTGTCGTCAACGTCACGATTGACCGCATAGAGGTGCGTGCGCCGCGTGAGACGCCGCAATCGCAAACGCCCCGCCGTGCCAAGCCTCAGCCCTCCGTGTCGCTCGCCGACTATCTCGGAGCGCGGTCTTGAGTTCGCCGCTCGCCATCGGCGCAGTCTCTGCGGTCCTGCGCAATCTGCTCGACGACGGATTGATCGAAGCCGGCAACTCGATAGGGGTGACCGTGGACGTGAGTGCCATCGCGCCCGACACGATCGACCTGGACGACGCCGAGGCGCCGCCGCGCCTCAACCTCTTCCTCTATCAGGTGACGCCCAACCAGGGCTGGCGCAATGCTGCGCTGCCGTCGCGCAGCTCCGTCACCGGCGAACGGCTGACAAACGCGCCGCTCGCGCTTGACCTGCACTATGTGCTCACGGCTTACGGGCGCACCGATTTCCAGGCAGAGATCCTGCTGGGCTATGCCATGCACCTTCTGCACGAGCGCCCAGTGCTGGACCGCGAGGCGATCCGCCGCGCGCTCGACCCGAGTCCACTCGACGTCACAATGCTGCCGCCCGCCGTTCAAGCACTTGCCGCGTCGGACCTCGCCGATCAGGTGGAGCAGATCAAGATTACGCCCGCCGTGATGAGCAGCGACGAGATGTCGAAGCTATGGTCGGCCATCCAGTCCCACTATCGCCCTTCGGCCACCTATCAGGCCTCCGTCATATTGATCGAGGGAACACGGTCCGGTGTCTCGCCGCTGCCGGTTCTGTCGCGCGGGCCACGCGATCCCGTCACCCATCGCGAGCACGGCGTGTTCGTCAATCCGGACCTCTTGCCGGCCGTGCCGACCCTGTTCGAAGCCGAGCCGCAATTCAGCCAGACAGGCGCGCGTCTCGGCGAGCCGGTGACCGTGACTGGTGCACGGCTGGCGGGTTCCGGTCATTCCGTCCTCCTGCGCCATCGCCTGAACGAGGAGCCGTTCGAACTGCCGCCGGATTCGGTGTCGGCCAACGGCCAGTCGATGATCTTCACCTTGCCCGACAACCCGGCTGCGCGCCAAGCGCTTGCGGCGGGGCAATTATCGGTCGGACTGCGACTGTTGGTCAACGGCGAGCCCGGCCCCCGCGAAACCAACTCGATCCCGCTGATCCTCGCGCCGGCGGCAGATTTCGCGGGAGCCGATCTACAGCGCACCGCCAACGTCGTCACCGTCGAACTCGAAGCCTCGCCGCAGGTGCGCACGCAGCAGAAGGCCGTGCTCATCATCGGGACAACCGAAGCCGTGGCCGCGCCGCGTTCCAATGCTTCCGATCCGCTGGTTTTCAGCTTCGATCCGGCGCTCCCCGATGGGGAACAACCCGCGCGCCTGCGCGTCGACGGGGCCGACAGCATCCTCATCGACCGCACCGGCGATCGGCCGATTTTTGCATCAGATCAGGTCCTCGAGGTGCCGTGATGGACGCATCCGAACACATCCGGACCGAGCCACCCGCGCGCGCCTGGGATGAACTGAATCGCGAATGGCTGATCGCGGCGATTGCCAGGCTGCGGGAGCGCATCGAGGCCGGCAACGGCCGGGCGGAACATCCGACGGATTGCATCGTTGCGACCGCTGCGAATGGCTTCTTGCCTGCCCTGACTGGCCTTGCGGCTGCGTTCGGCCTCTCGCCGTTCGAGCGCGAGCTTTTGCTTCTTATGGCTGGCCTAGAACTCGACCAGCGACTTCGCGAAACCTTCGCCCGCTTCACCGGCGATGCGGCAGCGCGGGCGACTTTCGGTTCGGCACTGGCGCTGCTCGTTTCGCCGCACTGGGATGCGCTGTCACCCCAGGCTCCGCTGCGCCATTGGCACATGGTCGCGCCTGAACTGGCGAGCGTGCTGATGCTGGCGCCGCTGCGTCTTGATGAACGCGTGCTGCATTTCGTCGCCGGAATTCCCGCGTCTGACGTCATCCTGGCCGGGCTGGTGACACACCACGGCGACGGTCACACCGAGCCCGGCAATCTGCCGCTGGCCCGGCGGATCGCGACGGCCATCGCTAAGCGGGCCATAATCGTGCTTGACGGCGGTGCCGACGCAGAACGGCGCGACCAGGTTCTGGCCGCGGTCACCACGTACGGCATGGGAACGCTCTGGATCGACGCCGGCGACCTGCCGGGCGATCCAGAAATGATCACCGTTCTGGCTCGCCATCTCGACCGCGAAGTCGTGCTCGGCAAGGCGGTCCCGATCCTCAACGTCACGGACGCATCCGCACGCAGCGCAAAGGCGCTTGCCTCACGCATGACCGCCGGCACGATATGGCTGGGCGAAAACGCGCCCGAACTTGACGCGCTGGCCGGCGGCCGCGTCGTGCTTCGCTTCGAGCTTCCCGCCACAGGCGCCACCTCAACGCGGGCCGCCCTTTTGGCGCGTTGTTGCGACACCTGCGGGCGTGACGCGGCCACCGAGGCCGAGCTGGAACGCGCCGCGCAGCATTTCAGGCTTGGCCGGAGCGCCATCGACAGCGTGGTCGAGGCTGTTGGCGCAGCCGAACCTTCGGCCCGCGCCGATGCTGTCTGGCCGGCCGCCCGCGCAGCCGCCCGAGGCGGTCTCGACGGCCTCGCCCAGCGCATTTTAACCCGCGCCTCGTTCGACGACATCGTGCTCCCGAGCGGCCAGACGGCCATGTTGCGCAACATCGCCCGGCAGTTGCGGCACCGCGAGCGCGTCTATCGGGACTGGCGTTTCGGCGAGAAATACCAGCTTGGACAAGGACTTGTCGCGCTGTTTGCCGGTGAGTCAGGCACAGGAAAAACGCTTGCCGCCGAAGCCATCGCCAACGAGGCCGGGCTCGACCTCTACCGGGTCGACCTGGCCACGCTGGTCAGCAAATATATCGGCGAGACCGAGAAGAACCTGAAACGGTTGTTCGACGTTGCCGATTCCAGCGGCGCGGTCCTGCTCTTCGACGAGGCCGATGCACTTTTCGGCAAGCGCAGCGAAGTCAAGGACAGTCACGACCGCTACGCCAATATCGAGGTCGCCTATCTTCTGCAGCGGGTCGAGGCCTATCGCGGCCTCGCGGTGCTGACCACCAACATGAAAAGCGCGCTCGACCGCGCCTTCCTGCGCCGCATCCGCTTCGTGGTGAACTTCCCCGTACCGTACGCCGCGGCGCGCGAACAGATCTGGCGACGGCAGTTCCCACCGGCCGCGCCGCTCGGCAAGATCGACTTCAAGGCGCTCGCCAGGCTCAATATCTGCGGCGGCAACATTCGCAGCATTGCCGTCAGCGCCGCCTTCAAGGCGGCTGATGCAGGGCGTGCCATCGACCAGGCGCTGCTGATGGCCGCCGCGCATGAGGAATTCGCCAAGCTGGAGCGCAGCATGGGCGGCGACCGGGGGAGGACGGCATGAACGGCGCCCCCCGGCAGGTTTTCGTCAGGATCGGGCGTCTTCGCATCGAGTCCAATGCACATGCCGGACTATCCGCATCGGGCGTTTCGTCGGATATTCAGGCCGCGATCGAGGCCGCACTTGCCGGAACGGGCCGACCGATGCCAGGACACCCCGTCGGCGGGATAATCGCCGGCGAAGTTGCCTCGCACGTTCGTCAATCGCTAGGGCAGGTTCCGGGCGGACCGAAAGCGGGGCCGCGCCGATGACGAGGACCATTGCTCCGCGCGCTCAACGTGCGGCGGCCCCCAAAGCCGCGAGAAGGATCGTAGCACCGTCTAGCCATCCGAACGAGCGCCTCGCCGACCGGCTTGCGTCGAGCGTCGTCTCGCGGTTCGATCCGAACCGGGTTGGTGTGACCGCCTCCTTAGCATCGGCTGGCGCAGTGGCCGGAGTCGCCGCGCCACAAACGGTCGACGATGTTCTGGATGGACCCGGAGAACCCCTCGACGGCGGCGCGCGGGCGTTTGCCGAACCACGCTTCGGACGCGACTTCTCCAATGTTCGCATTCATCGGGACCGCGAGGCCCAGCGATCCGCCGCCGATATTGGCGCGCTTGCCTATGCAAGCGGCAATCACATCGTTTTGGGCCGCGGCGCGTTTGCCCCCGAAACACCCAGAGGGATGAGCCTCTTGGCGCATGAACTGGCGCATGTGTCCGACCGCGCCGAGCGCATCATCTGGCGCAAGACAACAGTCGATCTCAACGATTTCGATTCGGGCAATTTTGCTGACGCCACCTTGACGACCTACCTAGAGAAGCTGCGGGACACCGGCAAGATCGAGGACAACAGCGACAGCGACGACAAGGCACGCGGCGTCGTGCGCAAATGGCTGGCGGGAGGCGACGCCTTTTCACTCGAACCGGACATCAAGGTCCTGCTCATCAAGGAGATGCAGTCCGGCTTCACCGGCAACGACGACGAACGCGCAATTTTGAACTTGCTCGAGAAGAGCGCCTGGCCCGACATCGAGGCCATGTTCTCGGCGGGGCAACTCGACCCCGATGACCTCGACAGCGACTTCCAGGGCGACGAGGAGGACGTCCTGCGCGACTTCTACGACCGGCGCTTCAAAGGCGGCCGCAAGGCGGCGCTCGCTGGCAAGGCGACGGGTTTCACCCAGCAACCCGAAAGCAAGATAGGCGCAACCTACTCCCATGTGGCGCTGCGCACGGTGATCGACGAATGGATCGCTCGGCTCTCGCTGCTGGTGCGCGACCGCCAGCCCGACGCACGCGAAGGCCTCATCGACACTTTCGTGCGCGAGGAAGCGGGCAAGCTGGAGGCGCAGCTGGCGCTGTTCTCCACGGACGATCAGGCTATCGCGGGCCAGGACCTGGCAGCGGATCGCGCCAAAAAGGATGCGCAGGCCACAGCGATAGACAACGAGATCGAGGCGGCCGCGACCCAACAGAAAAAGGACGCGCTCGGCCGGCAAAAGCTGCTCTTTCAAGGCGAGGTGCTTCTGCTTGACCTCACGCTGGAAGCGGTGTTTCGCGATGTCGCCATGGCATCCCCGGCTAAGAAGAAAGACTTCCAGAAGCTGACCACGCCACTCGACGCGAAAACCAAGCAGGCGGCCAAGGACGCCATCGCGCCGCAGACCGCCGCAGCCATCCAAGCAGAAGCGACGGGTGCACCTCCCCCTCCGCCACCCGCCTTCAAGCCCGGACCGCTGTCGGGAGAAACCGACACATACGAGGACAAGGTGCGCAAGCGCATTCCCGGGCTGATCACGAAACTATGGGACCAGCAGGCGAAGAACCGCACCGCCGCGGATCACAGCGACCCGAAGAAGTCACGGTCGATGAAGGACATGCAGAAGATCGCCAACCAGGCCAAAGACGAGGTGGACCAGGTCTTCGGCAGTTTCTACGACAAGGGCAAGTTCACCGCTTTCCAGGGCGACAAGCGCAATGTCGCCGGCAAGCTTACGAAGAAGGGCAACCTTCGAGACGCATGGCAGGTCGAGGAGGATCGCCGCAAGGCAAGCTCTGGCTATGAGAAGCAGAGTGCGAAGTTCTGGCTCTTTTATCTGATCCAGAACGACCATGACGATCCCAATGCCGTGGATATGGCGGAGATCAACACCGCTCATGACGCCACGCCCGCCTTCGGCGACGACTCCGCGCCGCTGAACGACGAGGCCAAGGCCATCCGCAAGGCGGGGGATCCCTTCGTCACTTCCGAAAAGACGCGCCTGTTCGAGATCGGACGCGGCTGGGATGCGTTCGAGCAGTCCGGCGATATCTTCATCCAGCTCTTCAAGAACCCCAACGCGACCCAGGACAGGGTGTTCCTGTGGGACATGTATCTGGTGCTGATGCACGAGTACCTGCACAAGCTTGCGGCCAAAAAGTACCACGATTACGCCGAAAAGCTCGGCGGCGAACACAGCACCCAGGGCAACACGCTCATCGAGGGCGTCGATTCCCTTTTGACCGAAATCGCATGGTCGAGCGCCGTGCAGCACGCCAGCACGCCCGCGGTGCGCGCGATCGTCGAACCCGACGCAGTGGCGACTGGCGCGCCGTTCGACATCGATCTCCTGCCCAAGATGCCCGCGCGCCGCTACGCGAACTTCGACAAGGCGGTGAAGCTCACCTCGGTCGTCGGCATACGCAATCTCTACGCGGCATATTTCCAGGGTCGGATCGACCTGATCGGAGGCGCCTGATGACTAGTTGCGCCACACAACTGCGGGAGTTGCTGGATGGCCGCTTGACCAACTGGCGCGGATTGCCGCCGGACTGCTCGCTGAGCGCCATAGCGAAGGCATTCGGCGGCGTGTCGATGCTCGATGCTTCGGCGCGGCTTGGCAGCAAGTCCGTGTCCTGCACCCGCTCGAGCGCCGAAGAGGCGCCGCTGACGCTCTGGCATTCCGGCGAGACGATCCTCCTTGCCGAATGCGACCTGCTCTCCACTCCCGTGCCGATGCCGAGCTTCGATCCTGCCGGGATTTTCAGGATGGATGTCGAATGGGGCGCGGCCACGCTGAAAGGCGGAGAGATGCTGACTGCGGCGCGCGGGCTTTCGCTGATCGTCACCGACGACGCGAACGTGGTTACCTGTTTCGGCTTTTCTCCGATGTCCGCACAGGACTATCTCGCAACACGCAGGTTGCGCGGCCAGCGCCTGACGCCCCTTATTCCCCACCCAATCGATGGAGCCGCGCGATGAGGTGTCGGCCCCCTTCAAAGGCAATGGCGCGCCCCGGCGGCGAAAGGGGGAAGCGATGAACTCGTTGTCCCGCTCGCCGTCGGAGTTAGCGTGCGGCGTTGTCCGACCGTTCGCCGGTGCAGACGCCCATGAGCGCCAAGCCGACCGCGCCGCCGATCAGGTCGTGCGCGGCGACCTTGCAACTTCGGTGGGCGCTCCGGGCCATCGTCGCACAGGTCAAATCGCGGCCGGCGTTGAAACAGGTATCGGACAGCCGCTCGACCCGACGACGCGCACGCGGCTCGAAACCGGTTTCGGGGCGGATTTCTCGACCGTTCGCATTCATGCAGACGACCGGGCGGCCGAAGCCGCAAAGCGGCTCGACGCGCAGGCCTATACCGACGGCGAGGCGATCGTGTTCGGGGCCGGGCGCTATCGTCCGCGCGAGGATGATGGAATGCAACTGCTGGCCCACGAGGCCGCTCATGTCCTACAACAGCGGGCGGGTGTGCCCGGAGTGCAGCTGAAGCCGGGCGACAAGCCTCAGCCCGCTGACTACAAGACCGTGGAGGATGCCGAGAAGGCGCTGAAGGCGAAGTATGGCGTTGCCGGCATCAGGAACGGTGCATCCGACTGGAGCGTCGCCGAACTCAACACGGTCGACGACGCGCTGGCGAAGCTGCCAGCCGGCGATGTCAAGGCTCTGAAGGGCGTGACCTTGGCCCGCGAGAAGAAGCTGACCAAGGATAAGCCCACCAGCACCCCGCAAGACGAAGAGGCACCGCAGGAGAAGAAGGAAGAATCGCTCGACGGCAAATTCGTGTTTCGGCAGGAACTCGACACCGGCGCTACCGAATTTACTGAAGAAACCGAACTCCAGCTCGCCGACTCGGCCTTCAGCAATGCGGCGCAGACGGAGGAAACCGTGCTGCACGAAGCGGGTCACGCCGTGGCGAGCAAGGCCCGGCGCGACGCCGTTCGCGATCAGCTCAAGACAACCGCAAAGTTCAACAAGCGGGTCGAAGAACAGGCGGCGACCGACACCACGTTGACCTCGGCTGCCGATGCTATGAACCCTGTTGCCGCGGATGCTGATGCGATTGCGAACCAGGTCAACGGCCTGATCAAGCAAAAAGCTGCCGCGAAGACGAAGGACGAAAAGAGCGCTATCGACGCGCAAATCAAGGACCTCATGAAGGAGCATGCCGAACTGTCCAAGAAGCTCGCCCCGCTGAAGGAAGCACACAGGAAGGCCGAAGCGTCCGACAAGACCGCACGCACCAACATGGATACTGCGGAAAAGGCTAAAGACACGGCCAAAGAGGCGGCTGACAAGACGAAGGCGGCAAGCGGCGAAACCTTGCCAGTCCAACGGTTCGTGGACTTCGTGACCGAGAAGCAGATCGATCCGATCACCAAATACGCTGCAGACAACTGGCCCTCGGAACCCGAGGAATTCTACGCCGAAGCCTATTCGCTGTTCCGCACGAATCCGGCCGCGTTGAAGGAGAAATCCGCCGACCTGTTCAACTGGTTCAAGGATGGAAAATACAAATGAGCCTGACCTCCTCACCAAAGCTGATCAAGGGCGGGCTGATCGTCATGGCGCCGGGTGGCGGCGCGGTGCGCAACATCATCGCCCTGCAGTACAATTCCGACCAGTTGCAGCTCAGCTATTCGGTCCAGGGCGTGGGCGGGGATGGCGGCGGCGAACGTGCGCAGCCTTTCCGACTGAAGGGGCCGGCTGTCGAGACGATCAAGCTCGAAGCCGAGATCGACGCGACGGACCAGCTCGAATTCCCGAATGAGAACCCGGTCGCGACAGTCGCGGGCGTAGCACCGCAACTCGCCGTTCTGGAGGCGCTGGTCAATCCCAGCGTCGATGAGTTGCTCAACGTCGCCGCGCAGGCGGCGGGCGGCACGCTGGAGATTCTGCCGCCCGAAGCGCCGCTCGTACTGTTCATCTGGGGCAGGAACCGGGTCGCACCTGTGCGCGTCAGCGACATATCGATCACTGAGGAGGCCTTCGACCCGGCGCTCAATCCGATCCGGGCCACGGTAAGCCTCGGGCTGCGTGTGATGAGCACCGACGATCTCGGCTTCACGCATCGCGGCGGCACGATGTTCCTGAGCTACCTGCGCAGCCGCGAGGCGCTGGCGAAATCGGCCGGCCGCGCATCGCTGACTGCGCTCGGCCTCGCCAACCTGCCATAGGAGTGGATTACGATGACGACCACCGATCCGATCCAGGCCCTCATTGACGCTGGAGCCATTCCATCCGAACCGTTTGGCCAGGACAGCCGTTATGCGGGCGTGCCGCTCGCTGTCTATCACCATAAGCCCGATGATGGCGGCATCCCCTATGTGCGCCGCCGCTTCATTCCCCAGCGCCGCGAGACGACTGTCCTCTTGGAACACACCGTGCGCAGCGGCGATCGGCCCGATCTTCTGGCGGCGCAGGTCTTCGGCAATGCAGAGCTTTACTGGCGTCTTGCGGATGCCAATGCCGTGACCGATCCGCTCGACCTGACCGACGAGGTCGGCGAGCAGGTCGCCATTCCTAACCCGGCCGGAAGCTGAGGAGCGCCCCGATGCTCTCCGGCGTAAAGCTCTCGCTTCGCATCGGCCCGGTACCGGTAGCCCCGCCGCGCGAGGTCACGGACGCGCTGATTTCGGTCACGGTGATGGACGGCTCGGGCGGTACGCAGAGCGGCTTCGAGTTGGTGTTCGAGTTGCCCGCGCGCTCGCCCTTGCGAACCTTGTTCCTGCTGACGGGCGGTGCCAGTGCCTTGCCTGTGATGCGCATCGTTCTTGTCGTGACCATGAACGGCATCGCCCAATCGATCATCGACGGCGTGGTCACCAATGTCGAGACGCAGCCCGGAGACGGCGGCGTCTCGCGTCTGGTCGTCAAGGGCAAGGATCTTTCGGCGCTGATGGACATCATCGAAATACCCGGCCTGCCGTTTCCAGCCATGCCGCCCTCGGCCCGGGTGCTGTTGATACTGGCGAAATACGCCGTGCTCGGCGTCATCCCGATGGTGATCCCGAGCCTCGCCGACATCCCGCCGCTGCCCATGCAGCAGATACCGGCGCAGCGCGGCAGCGACTATGCGTACCTGAAGGAATTGGCGGAGCGCGCCGGCTACGTGTTTTACCTCGAGCCGGGTCCTTCGCCCGGCACATCCAAGGCCTATTGGGGGCCGGAAATCCGGGTCGGCGCGCCGCAGCCGGCGCTCACCGCCAACATGGACGCGCAGACCAATGTCGAGCAGTTGTCCTTCAACTTCGACAAAGAGAAGAAGAAGATGCCGATCGTCTTCTTTCAGGAGGCGGTCAGCAAGGCGCCGATCCCAGTGCTGATACCCGACATTACGCCGCTGAACCCGCCGCTGGGTGTCGTTCCGCCGCTGCCGCCCAATATCGTCAAGCTGAAGGACACCGCGCATATGTCCGCGCCCGACGCGCTGATGGCGGGCCTTGCCTATGCCGGCAAGAACAGCGACTCAGTATTCGGCAACGGCAAGCTCGATGTCGCCAAATATGGCCGGCTCCTGAAATCGCGCCAGCTCGTCGGCGTGCGCGGAGCGGGGCTGCCTTTCAACGGGCTCTACTATGTCCAAAGCGTCACGCACGAGATCGAGCGTGGCTCCTACAAGCAGAGCTTCTCGCTTGCACGCAATGCCCTCATCTCCACTTTCCCAACGGTGCCGACATGACAGGAACGACACCGCTCTTCGGCAAATATCGTGGCGTCGTGATCAACAACGTCGATCCGATGCAGATCGGGCGCATCCAGGCGATGGTGCCGGACGTGACCGGTTTCGTGCCAAGCACCTGGGCCATGCCCTGCCTGCCGATGGCGGGCATCAACACAGGCGTCTTCACCGTGCCGATGATCGGCTCGGGCGTGTGGATCGAGTTCGAACGCGGCGACCCGGATTACCCGATCTGGGTCGGCGGCTATTGGGGCAGTGCCGCTGAAGTGCCGGTCATGGCGCGAACGGTCGCCCCCGGTCTTTCCGGCATCACCATTCAGACGACCCTGAAGAATGGCATCGTCGTCTCCGACGTACCCGGCCCAACCGGCGGCATCATGATCCAGACAACGACCGGGGCGATGATCTCGGTTAGCGACATCGGCATCATCATCTCCAACGGCAAGGGCGCGATCATCAACATGACCGGCCCGACCGTCGACGTGAATATCGGCGCGCTGACCGTCGTATAGGGAGGAAAGGAACCAGCCATGCCAGTCCCCATCCTGCATCTCGGCGCGACGGTCCTGTGCAGCCATGCCGGCCAGGCGACGCCATTGTCGCCATTCCCGCGCGTGTTCCTGTCAGGGCAGCCGGCGGTCACCATCGCCTCGCCCTACGCGATCGCAGGATGCACGCTCGCTTCGGTGCCCTCGCCGCCCTGCGTGACCGGACAATGGTTGGTCGGCGCGGTGCGGGTGATGGCTGGCGGCGTGCCGGTCGCCACCATGGCCGGCGCGTCAACCTGCATCCCGACAGGCGCGCCAATGATGCCGGTCGTTGCGCAGACACGCGTGCTGGCGACTTAAGGAGGATTGGTATGCAGACACTCGACTATCCCTATCATTTCTCCGGGCTTGGCCGCACCGCCGTCACAGAGCGCGACGACCATATTCGTGACCTGATCGAGCAGGTGCTTTTCACCGCGCCGGGCGAGCGCGTCATGCGGCCGGATTTCGGAGCCGGGCTCCTGGCTCTCGTCTTCGAGCCGAACAGCGACACGCTGGCCGCCGCCACGCAGATGCTTGTGCAAAGCTCGTTGCAACTCCACCTGTCGCACCTCATCGCCGTGCAGGCGGTCGATGTCGTCAACGACGACTCGACGCTGCGCGTCGACGTTTCCTACATCGTGCTGCTCGATCGTTCGCTGCATCAGGCAAGCTTCACGGCACCCGGAGGCAGCCGATGAAATATCATTGCTGCGATCAGCGCCGGCTGGACGTCATCCGCAATCTCGGCACGGCCAACGGCATCGACTTCATCGAGGTGCTGGACCGCGCCGCGCCGCCCGGCCTGCCAAAACAGCAGACGCTTTTCGTCCGCCTGCTGAGGCCGGGATTCACGCTCGACCTCGACAATCTGAAGATCAAGGGCGGCGAGCGCATCCCGGCCGTCGGCATCGTCTGGTGCGCGCCCGCCAACGGCCTGCCCGCCGAGGCTGAACCCGGTCTGGTGGACACCGTCAGCGAACCGTCACTGACACTGGTCGTGCGCACCGACAGTTCTGGCGATTTCTCGCAATACACTCTGAGCATCGTCAGCGCCGCCGGGAGCGACCTGCCGCATCCCGATTTCGATCCGCGCCTTGCCTCGATCCAGTTCTCCTTCAAGGTCGAGTGCCCTGCCGATTTCGACTGTGCTGACACGAGTACATGCGCGCCGGAAATCCGCATGAAGCCGCAGATCGACTATCTGGCCAAGGATTACCAGGGTTTCCGCCGGCTGATGCTGGACAGGCTGAGCCTCTCCACGCCCGGCTGGAACGAACGCTCCGCCGCAGACCTCGGTGTCGTGCTGGTCGAGCTCTTGGCCTATGCAGCCGACAACCTCTCCTACCGGCAGGACGCGATCGCCAACGAGGCCTATCTGGCCACGGCCCGGCAGCGCATTTCCGTTCGCCGTCACGCGCGCCTCGTGGATTATTCCATGCATGAGGGCTGTAACGCCCGCGCCTTCGTGCAGATCAATGTCGAGGGGCATCAGCGGGCGCTGCCGAGTGGTGCGCAACTTCTGACGCGAATCCCCGATGCGGCCACGATCGTGGTGCCTGACGGTCCAAAATACCGCGAGGCGCTCTTGGCTGGCGCGCTTGTCTTCGAGACGGCGCATGACGCGACGCTGGACGAAGACCTTGAGCAACTCTCGTTCTACACCTGGGGCGACAGCGGCTGTTGCCTGCCGCGGGGCGCGACGTCCGCCACATTGCGCAGCGATCTGAGCGAGATCCTGCATGTCGGTGACATCCTCGTCTTCGAGGAGATCGTCAGCCCGATGACTTTCACTGAAGAGGACGCGGACCGGACGCATCGCTGGGCGGTAAGGCTGACCAGCTTGGTCGCTGCGGCGGACCCTGCCGGCGGCCTTTTTGCAGACCCCGCAGTCGAGGAAGCGGTTCCCGTGACCGAAATCGCCTGGGACGCCGCCGATGCCCTGCCGTTCGCGCTGTGCCTGTCGGTGGTGGAGCGTCCCGGTCTCGAAGTCAGCGTGGCGCGCGGCAACATCGTCATCGCTGATCATGGGCGCACGATCGCTGACGAAGAGCTGGGCGCGGTTCCGGCTGAGACCATGGTGCTGGTTTCGGCCGAGGCGCATGCCTGTTCCTGCGACGAAACCGAGCCGCATATGGTGCCGCCACGCTTCCGTCCGGCGCTCGCCAGCGCGCCGCTTGCTCATGGCTTCGATGTGGCCGAGTTGCTTGCCGTCCCGATCGAACCGGAATCGTCATTCTGGCCGGCAAGCTCGCTCCTCGCCATCGATCCCCGCACCGCGACCCCGCGCATCGCGCGGCTCAAAGGCAAACTCGGCGCAGTCGAGGACGACTGGTTTGTCCAGCGCGATCTGCTGGCCAGCCAGAGCGGCTCGACCGACCTTGCCGCCGAGATCGAGGACGGCGGCCGCGCCCGCCTGCGCTTCGGCAACGATGAGCGCGGCAAGCGCCCCGATCCCGGCACGAGCTTTGCGATCACCTACCGCGTCGGCAACGGCGCGGCAGGGAATGTCGGCTCGGAAGCCATCGCTCACGTCGCCAGCGCTGCCGCCGGCTTCGTTACCTCTGTGCGCAACCCGATGCCCGCCGCCGGCGGCATCGAGCCGGAGGACATCGAGGTGGTGAGGCGCGATGCGCCGGAAGCCTTGCGCACGCAGGAACGCGCCGTCACCGCCCCCGATTACGCCGCCGCCGCCGAACGCAGGCCAGACGTACAGCGCGCTGCTGCCAGCTTCCGCTGGACAGGCAGCTGGCACACCGTCTTCGTCACGCCGGACCGCGTCGGCGGGGTCGATATCGACGACGCGTATAGGGTGCGGCTGCGCCGCCATCTCGAACGCTTCCGAATGGCAGGCTACGACCTCGACATCAATGCGCCGCGCTACGTGCCGCTGGACGTCGAGGTGCACATTTGCGTCAAGCCCGACTATTTCCGCGCCGATGTTCGACGCGCCGTCGAGATCGTGCTGTCCAGCAGCGTGCTGCCCAACGGCGAACTCGGCCTTTTCCACCCCGACAGGTTCAGCTTCGGCGAACCGGTCTATCTGAGTGCGCTGATCGCTGCAGCGCAGTCGGTCGAAGGCGTGGATTCGGTGCGGGTGGACCGCTTTCAGCGTATGGTGGACCCCGGTCTGCTCTCGTTGGACGAAGGCGTCATTCCGATTGGCGGGCTGGAAATCGCCCAGCTTGCCAACAATCCCAATTTCCGCGAGCGCGGCCGCCTGACGGTCGAGGCAGGAGGCGGCAAATGAGTGCGCCAGTCCCTGATCTGAAGCCGCATGTGCCCCCGCCAGCCCCGGGCAGCGATTGCTGCGGCTGCTGCGAAGGAGTCGAGGCCGCGACGCCGATCGAGATCGTCAATCGCGGCGGCCTGTCCGAGATTGCCTATCGCGTCGGCGAATACGGTTCATTCCGCGCGAGCCTCCACGCTGCGCTATCGTCCTCTGTGTTCCAGCCGCTACGCGCGCTTCATACCCGCGACGACGACGATTTCACCATCGGCCTGATCGACGCTTTCGCCTGCGCAGCCGACGTGCTGACGTTCTATCAGGAGAGGATCGCCAACGAATCCTGGCTTGAGACAGCGACCGAACGCGTCTCGTTACAGGAAATGGGCAAGCTGGTCGGCTATCGGCTGCGTCCAGGCGTCGCCGCCGAAACCTGGCTGGCCTTCGCGCTGGAGATGCCGCCCGCGCCGCCCCCGGGCCTCAGCAACGATCCGGGCAGCTTCGTTACCGGCGTGCCCGCCAGCATCAGCCTGCCGGTCGGCCTGAAGGTTCAGAGTATTCCCGGACCCGGTGAAAAGCCGCAGACATTTGAGACGGTCGAGGAGCTTGCCGAGGCCCGTCCGACCTGGAATGCCATTCAGCCGTGGATGGGCGAGGAGCACATCCCGGCGCGCGGCGAGACCGAGGCCTGGATTGCCGGCGTGGCCCCCAACCTCAAGGCCGGCGATCCTGTGCTGCTGGTCGGGCAGGAATTCTTCGGCTTCAGCGGCAGCGACCGCTGGGATTTCCGAATCCTGACGGGCATCGAGCCTGACGCTGCAAACGAGCGCACGCGGATCACCTGGTCGCGCGGTTTGGGCGCCTTCGATCCGCCAAGCGTACCGTCGAGCCGGCCATACGTCTTCGCCTTGCGCAAGCGCGCTTCTGTCTTCGGCCACAATGCGCCCGATCCGAAGTTCATCGAGGGCGCGGGCAATTACTGGCCCCATTTCCACATCAATGGCGAGCACAATGCCGACGATGTGAACGGCGGTTCGGTCGATCTCGACGCCACCTATGCCGACATCATCGCCGACAAGCCGGGTGTCCTTTCCGAACGCAGCTTCGCCGTCCTCGCCAAGGGCAATTTCAATCGGCCCGACGAAAGCTACCCGTCCGGGACCTATGTCGAACTCTATCGCGTCGCCAGTACGGCGGAACTGTCGCGTGTCGATTTCGCCATGTCCGCCAAGGTCACGCGCCTCTATCTCGAAGGCGAGAACCTTTTCGACAAGTTTTTCAACGCGGTCCGCGAGACGTCCATCTTCGCCAAGTCCGAGCTTCTGCCGCTAACCCAGCGTCCAGTCACGAATGCCGTCTCCGGCAACCGCATTCCGCTCAACGTCGCAGCCGATGGGCTGGCTGCCGGGCGCAAGCTGATCGTCAAGGGCCAGCGCACCTCCGACGGCAGCGCGGTGACGCTGCAGGCAACACTGGTCGCTGCGCACCCGATCGACGCCACGCGTTGCGAACTGGAGATCACACCGCAATTGCCGGCTGCGTTGCGCCGCGACAGCATCATCGTATACGGCAACGTGGCGCAGGCCTCGCATGGCGAAACGGTGACGCAAGTTCTTGGTTCGGGTGACGCCAGCCAGAGCTTCCAGCGATTCGAGCTGAAGCAATTGCCATTGACCTACCGCGCTACGGCGAGCGAAACGGGTGCGGCCGCCGAACTTACCGTGCGCGTCGCCGATGTGAAATGGAACGAACGGCGCACCCACTACGGCGCCGGTCTGTTGGACAAAATCTATGCGCTCTCGCTGGACGAGAAGGATAGACTTTTCGTCGGCTTCGGCGACGGCGTCAGCGGAGCGCGGCTGCCGAGCGGCGTTAACAATGTGCGCGCGACATACCGCAAGGGGCTGGGCAGCGAGGGCAACGTCGCGGCTGAAAGCCTGACGCAACTGCTCAGCCGGCCCCTCGGCCTCAAGGGTGCCGCCAATCCGCTGGCGGCCGAAGGCGGAACCGACCCTGAGGATGAAACCGCCGCGCGGCGCACCATTCCGTTGACCACCCGCACGCTCGGGCGCGCCGTCTCCGTGCTCGACTACGAGGATTTCGCACGCGCCTTTTCCGGCATCGCCAAGGCGCAGGCCGCTGTGCTCAACGTGCGGCAAGGCCGCACCATCGCCGTCACGCTCGCCGCGCCCGATGGCGCGGCGCTCACCCCTTTAAGCCCCGCCTGGCAAAACTTGCTCGCCGCGCTCAAGGCAGGCGGCGATCCGCACGTGCAGGTGACGTTGCTGGCCTATCAAGCCAGCACTTTCAGGCTCGGCATCCGGGTCAAGTGCGATCCTGCCTATGAAGCCGTGACGGTGCTGGTCGCAGTCGAGCAGGCCCTGCGCAACCGCTACTCCTTCGACGCGCGCGAGCTTGGCCAGCCGGTCCAACAATCCGATGTGATCGCAACTGCGCAATCCGTCGCCGGAGTCGTCGCAGTGGACCTGACACAGCTCTACGGCGGCACGCGTCCAGTCGAGCAAACAATCGTCTCGCAGCAGGTGCGGCTACTCGCCTCGCGCATGCGGGTCGAGAATGGCATCGCCAAGCCGTCCGAACTGCTGACGCTCGCTGCCGGGCCGCTGGACCTTTTGGAGAAGATGCCATGACATCGCTGACGCCTGAACGCCTCTACACGCTCCTGCCGGCGATCTACCGGCTGCGCGATGATGCTGAAGGCGAACCGCTGCGCGCGCTGATCGGCGCGTTCGCGCGCGAATTCGCGGCACTGGAGGAGAATGTCGAGCAGCTCTACGACGACCAGTTCATCGAGACCTGCGCCAATTGGGTGGCTCCTTACATCGGCGTCCTGATCGGCTATCGCCCGCTGCATGGCGTCGCGCCGAACGTAGCCTCGCCTCGCGCCGAGGTCGCCAACACGATCCGCTATCGCCGCCGCAAAGGTACGGCGCTGATGCTGGAGCAACTGGCTGGTGATGTAACCGGCTGGCCCGCACGAGCGGTGGAGTTCTTCGAACTGCTGGCGACGACCCAGTATATGAAACATCCGCGCCTGCACGCGCGGCCGACCGCCAACCTGCGGGATCTCGGCGCGACATTGCGGGTCGGCAGCGCGTTCGACTGCTTCGCCCATACGGCCGAGATGCGCGCGCCGGAGGCTGGCTCGGGCAAATTCAACATTCCCAATATCGGCATTTTCCTGTGGCGCCTGATGCCGCTACGGCTGAGCCGCGTTCGGCTGACGCCGGACCCGTCCGATGCGGCGGGCCGCCGCTTCCGCTTCAGTCCGCTCGGAGCCGACATTCAGCTCTTCCGGCGCCCTCGCACGGAGACCGACATCAGCCACCTGGCCGATCCCGTCAACGTGCCGGAGCCGCTTACGGTCAGGCTGTCGGCACTGACGGTGAAGGCCGCTCAGGCGAGCACCGTTCCCTCACCGGACGACATCCTCGACGATGACTATGGAGCCGCCGAGAGCTTCGCCTTCTTCCGCCAGAACCAGCCCGATCCTGTCTCGGTGGAAAACATCGTCATTTGCGACCTGCGCGATATGTTCGATGGCGGCGGGGGCTTCGTCGGCTGGAATCACGAAGCCGCGGTAGAGCCCGGACAGATAGGCGTCGATCCCGAGCGTGGCCGCGTACTCCTCGGCGAGGCCTCGGATGGTCCGCCGCTCGCCACATTCCACTATGGCCAGGCGCGCGCCATCGGCGGCGGCGAATATGAACGCAGCCCCGAGGGGAAAAGCCTGGCGATGCAACGCACTGCAAACAGCGGCGCGACGCTGCAAGCTGATCTGGACGCGATTGCCGAGGGAGGCCGCCTGCTGGTTCAGGACAGCCTGACCTATGCCGAAACCCCGACTTTCCACGTTACCGGCGAAACCGACGAGGAAATTCCCGGCCACGAGGTGGTTGTCGCGGTCGCCAACGGCGCGCGGCCCCTGATCGCCGCCGGCGGCGACATCACGCTTGACATCGGCGAACGCGGCCGCCTGGTGCTGGACGGGCTGGTCGTGTCCGGCGGCGCACTGCGCGTGCCGGCGCTTTCGGGCAGCGAACCGCTCGAACTCGTGTTGCGCGATTGCACGCTCGTGCCTGGCCTCAGCCTCAATCCGGACGGCACGGCTGCGTCGCCCGGAGCGCCGAGCCTCATCGTCGAGCATCCCTTTGCGAAAGTTTCGCTGCAGCGCTGCATTACCGGGCCGATCCGCATCGTCGATGACGCCGAGGGCGCCTTGAAGGATTGTATCGTGGACGCCGGCGCGCCGGACGCGATTGCCTTTTGCGGGCTGACCGAAGACGAACCCGGCGCGACACTCACGGCCGAGGAATGCACGTTCGTCGGCAAGCTCCACGCGCGCCAAATCGACCTTGCCTCGAACACGATCTTCTTCGCCCGGCTGGGCGAGGCGCCCGGCGAGACCTTTCGCGCGCCGCTGATCGCAGACCGGCGGCAGGAGGGCCGCATGCGCTTCAGCTATGTGCCGGCGGGTTCGATCACCCCGCGCCGCTACCGCTGCGTGCCAGACGAGGACCATCCCGACGCGCTGCCGCATTTCACATCGCTGCGCTACGGCGAAGCCGCCTACGGCCAGTTGCGCCGCGCCACCGATCTGTCGGTCCGTACCGGCGCCGAAGACGGCGGCGAGATGGGCGTCCTGCATGATCTTTTCCAGCCACAGCGCGAAACCAACCTGCGCATCCGGTTGGAGGAATATCTCCGTTTCGGCCTCAGGGCCGGCTTCTTCTATTCGAGCTGAACCGAGGAGTTTCATCATGGCAAACGATTTTTCGAGGGTCCGGCTCAATCCGTTGCTCGACTTTGCCGGCGTAGAACTGAAGCAAGGAGCGGTGATGCTGGATGCCGACGCCAACGAACTGACGGCGATCCTCGACCGCCGCCTGCGCGCGCTGGCTTCCGATGTGCTCGGACGCGCCACCGTCTCATCCACCACACCCGACGCCTTCGAGATTTCCGTATCCGGCGCGGCGCTGAACATCGGCAAGGGCAGGCTCTATGCCGACGGCCTATTGGCCGAGAATCATGGCGCGGTGTCGACCGATCCCGCAGAGGCCATTTTCGACCCGCTGCTGGCCGAGCCGCAATTCGCCGATCCCGTGGCCTATGTCGCGCAGCCCTATTTGCCCAATCCTCCCCCCTTGCCGACCGCCGGCCGCCATCTCGTCTATCTCGACGTGTGGAACCGGGAGGTGACGCATCTGGAGCGACCCGACCTGGTGGAGAATGCGATCGGTGTCGACAGCACCTCGCGCATCCAGACCGCCTGGCAAGTGCGCGTCGCGCCAGACAATCTCGACGGGGCAACGACTTGCCAGACGCCGGACGACGAAGTGTCCGGCTGGGACCAGATCATCGCGCCCTCGACCGGCGTGCTGACCACCGGCACGTTTGAGGTCGCGCCGGTTGACGATCCGTGCGAACTGCCGCCGACCGGCGGCTATCGTGGATTGGAGAACCAGCTTTACCGCGTCGAGATACACGATGGCGGCCAGCCCGGAGCGGGTGCAACCTTCAAATGGTCGCGCGAGAACGCAAGCGTCGGCAGCCGCGTCGCCAGCATCATATCGGCGGCTGAGCTCGAGGTCGAAACGCTTGGCCGCGACGACATCCTGTCGATCAAGACCGGCGACTGGGTCGAAATCATCGATGACGTCCGCGAGTTGGCGCAACTTACCGGCGAGATGCGCAAGGTCACCGTCAACCCCGATACGCGCCGCCTGCAATTTGCGCCGGCGCTGCCGGCCGCAATGCTGCCCGGAACCTTTCCCGACAGCGCTTTCCCGGACGCGCGCAACCTGCGTGTACGGCGTTGGGATCAGGCGCGGCGCATCTTCCGCACCGGCCCCAACGGCACGACGGTAGAGGTGCAGGATCTCGACGCGGCCGGGTCGACCGGCGTCATCGACGTGCCCGGCGCGAGCATCACCCTGCTCCTGGAAAGCGGCGTCACGGTGAGCTTCGCCAGCACTGGCCAACGCGGCTTCAAGCCCGGCGACTACTGGGTTTTTGCCGCCCGCACCGCCGACGCTTCCGTCGAGGTACTGAACCGCGCGCCGCCGCGCGGCATTCACCATCATTTCGCTCGTCTCGGCATCTGGGACATCGCCGCCGGCACCGTTACCGATTGCCGTCACGACTGGCCGCCGGAGGGCGGCGAGGGTCACGATTGCGGTTGCACGGCCTGCGTGACGCAAACCTCGCACGCCGATGGCAGCTTCACCATCCAGGACGGGGTCAACCTCGCCGCGCAGACCGGCGGCACGGTCTGCGTCGGGCCGGGCCAGTTCCCCTTGCGCGAGCCGGTGCGCATGAGCGGTATCCGCTCGGTTCTGGTGAAGGGACAGGGGCCAGCGACCATTATCGTCACCTCGACCGGCGCCTTCCAAATTCAGAATTCGATCGCGGTCGGCATCGAAAACCTGGCTATCCTTTCCGTCGGCAACCAGCCGGCTATTACCGTGCAGTCTGCCGGGCGGCTGTCGCTGCAAAAGCTGTTGGTCGCCGTGCTCGACGTGACCGGCGATGCCCGTGCTTCGGCCATCGCGCTGGAAGGTGCGGTGTTGGAAGCGGACATCGAAGACAGCATCGTCTTTGCCGAGATCGGAATCCTTGCCAACGATCCGACCGTGCCGCGCGACGAAGGCGCACCGGAGCCGTTGCTGCTCGCCGCCGCCCTGTCGATCCGCGACAACATATTCCTGTGCAGCCAGCGGTCTGTGGCGCTGGACGAGCGTGTGCTGCATATTTTTGGCACGGAGATACGTGACAACCACGCCTTCGCCTCGTCCATCGCCGCCATCAGCACGCTCGGCATGGCGCTGGCCGGTTCGTCCATGACCATCGCCGGAAATTGCGTCTACTGCCCGGGTGCCGCCATCCGTTCGTCTTGCGAAGGACTGTGGATCGGCGACAACAAGCTGCACAATACCGCCGCGGACGACCAGGCCGTGGGCATTGAGGTGCGCGCGGGCCTCGTGCGTACGGGAACGAATATGGCGCAGATCTTGGCCAACCAGATCGACGGCTATGGCCAGGCCGGTATCCAGGTCTCGGCCCCCGTTCGCGATCTCATCATAAAGCTCAACATCATCGCCCAGTGTGGTAATGGTATTCTAGTCGTCGGCCACCCGGACGGCGGCGCGGCCTCCATCGAGAACAATCATTTGCGCGACATCGACGCACGCCGTGGCAACGACTTGCCGATGCTCACCGGCATCACTGTAACGCGCGCCGTCTCGACCAACATCGCCGGCAACACGCTGCGCGCCATCGGCGTCAACAGCCCCACTGCAAGTTTCCGTGCGGGGGTGTTCACGATCGGCGTCCAACGTGCGCGCGTGCGCGATAACGAAGCCATTGCCATCGGTCCCACGGGCGACGCTCTGGGCCGCACCGGCGGCATTGTGCTGTCCGCGCCGCTCGCTGAATTCGAGGCGCAGCACAATCGCATCGAACGCGATGCGACGGTCATCGCACAGGAGGGCGTCGGCGAGTGGACGGCCCTACTGGTGCAGGGCGCAGGCGACTTCACAGCCGGCGCCGGCTCGTTCACCACCGTCAACCTGCAGAACGGTAGGGGATTCGTGATTGGAGGGGCGGGAGAGGCGTTCGTCGCTGATCTGGCGGCAGCGCAAAGAACCCGCGCCAGCGGTTCGGCACTTGGCAACACATTCGTGTCGCGCGGCCATCAGCCGGCGGTCGATATTGTCGCGGAGCATTGCCTATTCGGTGAAAACCGCGTCGAGGCACGGCGAAACCAGAAGGAGGCGGTGCTGCTGCGTGCGCAGACCGCCGCCGTCACCAGCAATCATGTCGAAGGTGGTGAGGTGTCGATCCGCATAGATGCGAAAGTCGTGACGGCGCTCGGAAACCTGACCACCGGCGTCATCACCAACGTGCCTCAACCCTTCGTTCCCCTGAACCTGCGCTTCTGAACCTGGCAAGGAGAAAAACAATGCGCACCTTCGTCGTGAAATCGGGACAAACTCTGAAGGACATCGGCGCGGAATTGATCGACGCCCGCGTGAGCAAAACGCAGGCAGATGCGGCGCTCAAAAGCATCCGCGCGCTGAACCCGAACATCGGAACCGGCAAGCTGAGTGCCGGAACCGTCGTCATCGTTCCGGCTGGTCCGGGCATACGGATTGGTCCGACAACCGCGGCGAAGGACGATCCGGCTGGCATTCTAACTGCGGAGTTCGAGCGCGCGGCCCGCGAGACCCGTGACGGCGTACTGGCCAGCATGAAGACGCGGGCCGACGAGCGCACGGAGATTTCGGCGGCGCTCAAATCGGACGCATTCAAACGGGCATTGGAGGCCGATAAGGACCTTGGCGTAAAGGCGGAACTGGCGAAGAAAGCGCTTTCGGAAAACGAGGCCGCCGACAAGCAGGCCGCAGGCTTGTTTGACGGACTGCTCTCCGATGCCCGCGGGGCGCTTGAGAAGCTGGACAAGTTACTGGGTTGACGGAGGTGGAACACGGATTGGGTGCTGCTAAGTCTGTGTGGCGAAGCGGTAGTCAAGATATTCGGCATCACCTCCTTAGTGCGATGACGTGCCGCGGCGGCCAGCAGCCGGGCCGCCATGGCGCATGGTTGAAGGACGCCATGCCATGCCACAGGCGACCAGGGGCATTCGCTATCGGGCGGCGGTATGCAGCGGAATTCGCAAGATGGGTTGTGAAAAAGTTTGAGTTGACCGTTTTCGATGGCGAGGCGACACTTGCAATCTGCAGCAAGTCAAGAGGATAAACGATGGACGAGCCAGACCGCTGGCGCCACATGGCGAGCGCGCCGAAAGACGGCAGTCGAATCCTCGTAACGATTCGCCCGTCCGAACAGGGGCAGGCAGAAGTTGATCTCGCCTATTGGTCGAATGGTGACCAGTTCGGTGCCGAAGGCTGGCGCGCCTCTGATTCCTCACCCGGTCGGGTCGTCGAATATGCCGAGCCAGAATTGAAGTGCTGGATGCCGATGCCCTCGGCCAATCTTAATCGCACTTCTATGCCCTCACCCTGGGAAGGCGAAGACGCCGAGCAGCTCGACGGTTCAGGGATTTAACAACTCACGTCGTTGCAAAGTCTCGATATGCGGCCGTGAAATAGCCCGGCGGAATGGTCCGCTTGGGCGACAAATTTTGAAGATTGCCAAAAACCTTCAGCCGGAAAGAGGACCTTGTCCGACTGTTTTTCTCCTGCGCCGCTACTCTTGGCGCTAGCCAAACCTCATAACGAGACGAACGGATCAAAGGCCAGTAAACTCATGTGGCTTGAGCTTAGCACTTGTCAGAAGCTGTTCCATTCTGGCCACCATGCGATCTTTTCAGCGTAAACCCGAAAACAATGCGTGAGCCTGTTCGCCTTCGGCAGCAACTGGCGCTGGATTCTTTTCAGCAGCAAATTCTAAGGTGCCAGGCGCTGCATTATGCTTACATGCACACAGAAGGAATAATGCCCGGCCGCCCGGTATTAACGGCTCGAGCGGCCCGGCGGGACCAAAAGACAATTTTCACGCCTTTTCGATAATACGCAGCAAATGCGCCGCGCGCGTCCGTATGACGCCACGAATGACTTTGAGGATTTCATGGCTAATGCCGCCCTCGGCAAACTCCGCGAGAAGCTCGTCGGCTTGACCGCTGATGCGCCCTGCGAGTTCGGCGATGTCCTTGACCAGTAGCCGCTGCGCCCCGCGCAAATCAGGCACAAGGGTAAACCATTGCTGTAGCTGTATCGTGTCGGGGACGGCGCGCCCGCCAATGGCCATGGCGAGCTTTTTGTCCAGCCTTGGGTAAGCGGCTGTGCAAAGAACATCGTAGAGCGGTGCCAGGTCAGGAATTCCGCCGCTGTAAAGCAACGCGTAGTTCTTACCGTGGGCATCCGCATTGCCGACAAGGTAATGCAGAATGAGCCTGCCGATGAACCCGAGACGGTCGGCTGCGGGACGCGCGGTGCTACTGCCAATCAGCGCCAGCGACGCTTCTGTTCCCGGCCCGCCTTCTGCCTCATATTTCAGCTCCGGCGGCACGCTCAATGCCTGACAGAAATCCTCCTGGTGGAGGCGTGTGATCGTCCCGTCTTCATGCCGCGCGCGGTCATAGCGCTCGACTAACAGGAACGGAATCGCGCCGTGCCTCATTTCCACGTTGGGCACGGGAAGCCTCAACCGCGCAGCGAGGCGCAGGCAGAATAGTTCGTTCTCGACCGTACCATCGAGGGCCTGGATGAAGGGCTTTAAGATATGGGTCGTCGGACGGCCGCCCTTGGCAAGCCCGATACTCTCTCCCTCAACACAGACAGCAAGCTTGTCCTGCGCACCGGCAAGGGACAGGCGTACCCCTTCCGCACCTCCTAATAGAGGGCGCTCACGCAGTTTGCCAAGGATTTCCTCTAGCCGCTCCGTGCTCAGAAATTCAACGCCATAGTCATCCGATGATAACGGCGCCTCACCTGCGGGATAGAGCGATAATGCCCCCGCGCATTCCCCGCCTATGACCTCCAGAAGGCCAAAGGCATTGCCTGAGGAAATCCCGAGCGCGCCCGAAAGGCGCTGTCGCGCGCCTTCATCTGGCAGAAGGCCGGAAAAAAAAGGGCGAACGATCCTGTCTCCATAAGCCGCCTCCTGCAAGGGCATGGAAAATGAGATGGCGCTGGATCTGCTTCCTTCTAGATAACCAGCATCGTAAGCGAAGCTGAGTGTGCCACCATCTCCCTGACTGAGCACGCCTGCCTTCTCTTCCCTGTAGTAGACGTCCAGCAGATGCGTCATGACGCACTCTCCCGACGACTGCCGACGGAAACACGCAATCCTAAGGTCGCCGCCACCTGTAGGGCGCGCCCTATCTGGCAACTATCCTTCCCGGCTTCGAGCTCGCGCACGAAACGCACCCCAACCCCGGTCAGCGCTGCGAGCTGCTCCTGTGTAAGTTTCTGCGCTTTTCGCTCCCCACGGATCAGAAGCCCAAAGCTCTTACTATCTGTGATCGGCTGCATGAATCATCCCTAGCGGGACGATTATAGCAGCGCAGATAGTAAAATCTACAAAAAGAACCGCTCGGGACGATTTTTTGGATACTCGGAAATGAACTTCATAAATAATCCCGTTCGGGATGATTATCAAGGTATTTTGCTGTTCCATACTGGCCATTATGCGATCTTTTCAGAACGTGGCGTGAACAATGCACGAATGTTCCCCTTCGATCACCAAGCTATTCCCGCGATCAGGTCTTTTGGACAGGGATCATTTCAAGAGCGTCTGGCTATACAGACGCCGCTGCATGGTGGCCTCGTGCCATCATTAGCCGGCACGACTGCCATTCTTGAATACACTCCAGCCTCCGAGCCCTAGCTATTCCCCAACCGCAGCCGGGCTACATAGTTCTTTTAGCTGTATTGCTAAAAAGAAGAGCGAATGATCTCATTTTCGTGCGGTTTTGCTCTGCGGCGCACCGCGTGCTGTCATAGCATGAAGCGCCATTGCACGCTGTGTTAACGGGGGGGCTCTCATGCTAGTAAAACTGACAGATGACAAGGGGAAATCCAGAAGCGTCGACAGTGATATGGTTGTCCAACTTCGCGATTCTGAATTCGCCGACGAACCTCAGAACACCGTGCTGGTGGACTATGCGGCGGGCGGCCTTTTTGCCCAGGGCACTCTCGACTCCGTCTCAAACCAGTTCGCACCATTCATACCACTAGCGACTCTGCATCAATCCGGTGGAAACCGGATCAAACTAAACGCCAAGTCAATCAAGGGAGTGATCGAGAATAATATCGGAAGCTACAAAGGTAATTCATTGGCGGTTGTGGACGCGGATCACAGGAACACCAATGTGCCTAGTCGAAACTGGATACCGTTGAGAGAGACTGTAGAGGAGGCCACGGAAATTATAAGAGGGGCCAAAGGCTCATTCCAGTCGCTACTACGTATTGCAGGAACCTCGCGCAAAAAGGCGGGCGGCTCCCGCATCAAGGCTGATGCCTGATGAATCGGCAGAAGAAACCACCCGTTCTCGTCGCACTGGAGTCAGAGACATGAAGCAAGCGGTGGTGATTATTCATGGAATGGGCGAACAGATTCCCATGGAAACCTTGCAGGGATTCGTCGAGACCGTTTGGGTCACCGACGATAGCCTGATCGATAGAGACCGTCCTGACTCGCTTACGGGCGGGAAACGCTTTGAAAATGCTGTCTGGAGTAAACCCGATCGACGGAACCGTTCTTTGAACTGAGGAGGATGACAACCGAAGCACTCGATACAACGCGTGGATCGACGGACTTCTTCGAATACTATTGGGCACACCTCATCTATGGAACAACGTGGGAGCAGCTGAAGTCGTGGGTCTTCGACCTTCTATGGCGCAGCCCACTGAGCGTGCCGCCACGCGTACGTGGGGCGTGGATACTCCTATGGGCAATCACAGTCCTGGTTGCACTTTGCATGCTCGCTGCCTTCGTGCCGCTTTCCACACTTCGCAATTGCATATTCAATAGTTGTGTCGCTTTGGAAAACGACAAGGCCTCGTTCTGGTGGTTGATGGCGGCACCGATTTTGATCGGCGCTGTTGGCGTGGTTGTTGGCGGCCTTGTTAATAAGTATCTTCTTAAATACTTCGGCGATGTTGCTCGATATGTAAAGGCCGAGCCACTTAACGTCGCGCGACGTCAAGAAATTCGCGAAAAAGGTGTGGAACTCCTTGAAACCCTGATGGGTTTTGAGGACGGCAAATTGACGAAGAGTCAATATGATCGCATCGTCGTGGTGGCCCACTCATTGGGAACAATCGTGGCCTATGACATCTTGAGCCATTGCTTCGCCCGATTGAACACGACCTCCAAATACGATGAAAAGACGCTATTGGCGCGCGAACAGCCTGAACGAGACAAACTCGAAAGCACGATCGGAAATGCCGCTGGGCTCGCGACTGAAGCTTCGACGGGGGCCACAAGCGAAAAACCGGCGCAGATTACAATGGAAGCGCTTGGTATCGATGAGTTTCAGGAACAACAAAATCTCTGTTTGAAGGAACTTGTAGGCTCCGGTTGCCCCTGGATTGTCAGTGACTTTGTAACACTGGGGTCACCCCTTGCCCACGCCGAGTTCCTGTTGGCCGCGGATTTGGGCAATCTTCACAAGGCGCAAGAGCGTCGAGTTCTCCCTACATGTCCGCCTGCCATGGAATATGACGGGAAAACGAGGCAACACCATTTCACCTACAGGCACAAGAATGACAGCAAGGCTAGCGATCCACTTGCCTATCGTATCCCTCACCACGCGGCGCTCTTTGCCTATACGCGCTGGACGAACCTTTATTCGCCTCATTCCGCAATTTTTTGGGGCGATATTATTTCTGGACCGCTGGCGTCCCAATTTTCGACAACCCTCGAAGGTAAGCAGGTAAGTGGGATCCGAGACGTCATGGTATTGCCTCAACGCGATGTGGACGGGCGAGTCCTGAACGGAGAGCAAGTTCCATTCTTCAGTCACACGAAGTACTGGAACTTCCCGTTTCAGCTGGGCCGCCCCGCACCACACCACATAAAGATGCTGAGAAAAGCATTGAGGTTGAAGGAAATGTGACATGAGTGCCACTGCTATAAAGAGATATCCAGTCTGTTGAGTACTGGTTCGATCAACCACCGTGACATGGCCGAAAATCGATCTTCTGCGCGCATGTGCATCGCCAAATATTCTAGTTCATCGGATATGGATCCTTCGATGTCTAATATCGTGGCCTCCTGGGCGTGATTGAGCTGGCGGATGGATCGTTGAAGTTGACGAAGCGAAATTGAGATCCTCATCATATATCGGGTTCGGTCTAATACGAGCTTCGCACGGTTCAAGCCATACACGTCGATTGACGCACGGGCGCGCTTGTATCGCAAATCCGTTTCGTTAGCCGTCCTTGGGACAACGATGCATTTCCCGTCCAAGACGGCATAGGTCAAGAATTCTGTGGGATCATCCGCGCACGGATCAATCAACAAGGGAACTTCTCGCACCTCCTGACCCTGCTCCTTGGCCCGCTTCGATTCGTCCAGAAGAGGAAATCGGTCGCCTTTCCCCGTTTTGAAAATGGTTCCGTCGAAAAGCAGCTGGTTGGTTTCTCGATTACAGAGGATGCACGACGGTACCAAATTGGTCCATTCCGCGGCCAGCCACCAGTATCCCGGTTTCGTCTTCGCTGTACCGTTGTCGACCCTCCCCTTTGGTCGAAAGTGCTCGACATCCTGGGTTTGCGTCGCGTCGTAGTAGCTTTCGCAATATGCACAAAATCCTTGGAAAAGCTCGCTAAGTGCCTTCTTAACCGAGGCGTCGGAATACGCCGTGAACTTGAAGCCATCCACCTGCTTCTTCGTTACAAAGTGGGTGTAGGCGCGCTGCAATTCGGTCGCCCCTTGCGTTACTCTGCCTAATCCAGCCGGAGCCAACGCTGGTCGGACGACTGCTCTCATCTTGGTCGTCGCTGACCAACGCGATTGGTTAGCGCCTTCAGTCGCGAGATTGTGGCTTGAGTCAATTCTTCTTTGCTGAGCGACTGCTGTTGGCCTTGCCCAGCTAGGGCCAACTCAGCAGCCGCCAAGAACAGATTTTCTCGCTGATTACGGCCAAATGACTCCTTGTCGCCCAAGCGTTCTCTCAATTCGCTAATGCGCCTATCTCGGACCGGTTCAGCGGGTAGCGATAGCAAGTGATAATACTCATTGTACAAACTCTCGGACGTTGGATCGATTGTACTGCCAAGACCGAAGTGCCGCGAAACGAGGAGATCGTCAACAAGCATGCCTTCCACGGGCGGTAAATCTCTGTTCGCAATGACAGCGCCCTCGTCGTTGCGTTCCATCAAGGCAACCTCGCCGTTGCGTAGGCCCCGCAATACGAGCGGATCATGGGTGCTTGCAATGAATTGAACTAGAGGAAAGCAGGTTCTTAACGCGCCGACAATGCGCATTTTCCATCTCGGATGAAGATGAGCATCTATTTCATCTATGATGACAATCGCCGTTGCGCTTTGCAGGGTCTCCCACCACTCAAATAGCAAGCGCATAATGTCGAGACAAACCGCCACAATGGCCTGATATCCGGCTGACATCTCGGTTAGAGAAGCAATATGCTCGTTACTGCGGAAAAAAACGCGCCCCTGCCGCCGCAATAGCAACGCTTCTTGTTCGATTGGCAATATTTCCTTTAGTACTCTGCCAACGATGTCGAATTGCTCACTGGGAAGATCGCGCAACCAAGAACGATGCAAGCGCATTCTTGCGATTGGTCGGATCAGGTTCGAAATCCGCGCAAATCGTGATTCAAACGTCGTCGTGTCGCGCACTCGCGGATCCGGATAGCGTACCGACCCATAGCCAAGAACTATTGCCGAAGGTCGCCGCGTACCCTCAAAATGGGCATCGCTTTTGTCGAACCGCAGCTCCACCGGCGCTGAGTTATCCCAAAACTTCAATGTGACCTGACCACGCGCTCGTCCAGCTGAAATGATCTTGCTCGGACGGGTAATTCGAGAGGCTTCCTCAGCCCCAGCGAGCGCGAGAGCTACAGCCTGGAGAAACGAACTCTTACCCGATGCGTTTTCGCCGAGCAACATCAACCACGGCGCTCTGTCGTTCCTTGGGTCAGAGAAGCGAAGATCCACCTCTTGCAACATACGAAAATTGCGAATGGAAACGGATTCCAATGGCCGTGACGTGAGTCTGAACGCATCCTCGTCATCTGACATGATGACCTCGGCGGTTCTATTTTCCTCGGGCACCGCAAAGGATTCGAGCAGCTCCAAGTCGTCGGAAAAGCTGGCGACGGCCGCGCGGGCGGTGGCAGAATAAGGTGCGCCACCACTCGTAAGAGCGTCAGTTGGAGCTCCAGATTGGTATAAAAGCGTGGTGCGTTGATAGATTTCACGTCTGTCGTCGCGCAGCGGTGTCCGATTAAGGTTGAACACTTTGATGGTCACTTCGCCGCGCTCAGTGATCGCCTTTATTGAACCATCCGCGGCGAATTCAAAATGTGTTTCGGGCTGATCGTTCGCCGGGTCAAGAAGCAAGGCGATTTCGGCCGAATTGATCTGATCGATCGGCGTGAGAATGGCCGCTCTTTCGCCTCGTACTGGAAACAGGCTTTTCTTGGCGCGATTGCAGGCTCCACAAATCGGGTAAAGATTATTCCATTCAAGGGCAAGCCACCCATAATGATCGAGACTTCCTCGTCCATCCATGTTTGTTGCGCCGACAGGAGGGCGAAAGCGATCAATCTCGACAGGGCCGAATTCAAGTCTAGTTTCGCAAAATGCACATTTGTTATGAAAAAGCTCTCGTAAGGGAGCCTCGACTTCCCGGCGAAGGGCGCGCCATTCCACGATGAGATCAAGCTTGGTCTGACGGCGGAGCGTGGTATCCAGACCATAGTACTCACGAGTCTTTTGTATACCTATCGTCTCCAGCTCGGAGCTGACTGGTGAGGGGAAACCTCCACGATCGATGAAGATCATTCCGTCTTTCCTGGAGAACCTGGCGGATGAGTTGCCGTTGACCTGATAGCCACATCTAATATACAATATTACCGTTCAAACTCAAATACATAACCTGGTTTAATATTTCTTGGTTCCTTTATTTGCTGTCCATATTGAGCATCAAACTGAGTTAATTCGACTGTTGAAGGGGGCGTTTTGAAACAATGCGTGTACGTCTCGAGGTATTCGGCGGGGACCGGCCGGTTCCGGGTGTCTTGGTTCGAACCGTCGGGAACGATAAAAACGTGGAACATCGCGTGGTGTCGGGCGGCGTTGTCGAACTCGATAATGCTCATGCAATAATGGCCGTCCTATTGACCTCGCTGGCAGCTGGCTATTGGTCAACTATTGTGTACTCGCCTTTGAAAAGCGAACGTGTCGATCTAAGGCCCCTGCCAAAGGTGGGGCCAATCTCCTGGTGGCACAAGCTTGCCGGGGTTACGTCGTCGGATACCCGGAGGGGAAGCGGCGTGACAATTGGTGTGATAGACGCTGGACTTCAGCTTTGCGCCGACGATCCTTCTCTTTCTCATGTTCAGAAACTAGGCGATCAGAAGCAATACGGGGTTCCAGCGGATGGCCTCCTGCCAGAAGCGTCTCATGGCAACGCCGTCACCAGCTTGGTATTTTCGCGTACGGTCGGTTCCGACGGCTTTCAGGGACTCGCTCCAGGAGCGCAAGGCTTTTTCCTCTCAGCGAGGCTGGCCGCATCGCCAATCAAGGTGGGGCTCAACCCAGGCATGGTGGCAAACGGCATTCGCGAATTGGCAAGCAAACGGGACTGCGATATAATTTCGATAAGTGCGGGAGACTGCTCGAAGCCCACGACGGTTGTGCACGACGCCGTTCTGGATGCCCGCGACGTCGGCACCCTTTGCTTTTTTGCTTCAGGCAATCGGGGTGGGGCTCCGCTCTATCCAGCGTGCTATCCTGAGGCGATTTCAGTCGCGGCGATGGGTCGCCGTGGATTTGCACCGCATGAGACCGTAGAGGCACGCGATGATTTTCAGTCCCTAGTAAATATTGGCGCGGAACACTATCTGTGGGATGGTAGCGCGACCGGCGCGAACGTTAAATTCATCGCCGGCGGTTCGAATACGATTTGGGACTATGGTGGCCACGCTGCTCGCGCCGTGAGCGGAACGTCATTTGCTGCTCCAGTGGCGGCCGCTACGGCAGCGGTCATCCTCGCGGGAACATCTAAGCTTTGGCGGAGTTTACCCAGGTCGGCACGAAGATGGGACAAAATGTACGAAATCTTGGTCAGCAATAGCCGAGATGTAGGGCTGGAGTCAGAAGTCGTTCGCCACGGATTGCTGACCGTGCCTTGAAAGACAGCGCCCGAAAGCCTACAATGGGGTTCAATAAGGAAGGTTTGATGCAGATTTTTCTCATTTCTCTTCAACGAGACGCCCGTGCTATCTATAGCGCGGATGATTTGACTCACATGGTTGAATCACTGCCGGGCAGCGTGGAAATCCTAGACGGCCATAATAAGGATGTCCTTACTGTCAAGATGGACATGCTTGCGTGCGATGCTGCGGCGACACGAATCCCGTTTGCTCGCGTTGAAGATTATTACGAGATGAACCTGCTTTAATAGCTTGAGGAGTGCGTTGAGCACTCTTCGGCGATCAAGAATTTTTTTCCTAAGGACAAGCCCGCCTTCCGCTCATTCCCCTTCTCACGCCCCAGAGGAAGACGGCCATCCAGGAAATATCAACGCGCGCAAGATCCAAATCGAGATCGATTATCCGGTGATCAAGGCTGCAAAATTACAGGCTGTTGAGGAGGCAACGACCTTCGGAGCGATGGAACGACTGCCCGTGTAGCCGCGGTTCTTGATATCGTGAAACAGATGGCGCCCAATGCGGTTTCCATTCTTCCAGCATTCAGCCAGAAAAGTTTCAAAATACAACGGCGATGTCGGATTCAATGCTGCCCGGTTTCTGTCTCGAGGTGCGTTAGAAGTGAGCCAATTCGCGATGCTGCGGCGCTCGTATCCGGTCCGCCTTGCAATCTCGCTGTAGGTGAGGCCCTGCTGGCGCAAAGCTTGAAGCGTGGCAAATATTTCCTGACGGGATTGTCTGTGCTGCAAGCGGGCTCGGCGGTGTTGTGCCGTAGCGCTGGCGATCGCATCTTCGGAGAGAATGGGTCTAACATGGGCGTGGCCATAAACGCTCATCTGTTCCTTGATTGCCGCCCTGAGATTTTGGACCAGATGAAAACGGTCAGCCACCTGGCGGGCCTGCGGTGCGCCCTCCCGGGCTGCCTGGGCATACAGGCCACAGCGATCTCGGCTAACAATTTCGATCGTCGGACGTTCTTGCAACCATGCTTTTGCGCTCTCAACGCTGCGGTCGTCCAGAACATCGACGACCGATTGACGCTCAAGATCGACCATGATCGTGCCGTACCGCGAGGAATGCCGCCAGCTCCAATCATCAATGCCTACAACCCGAATATTGTCTTTTTGCATGGACGCCGGATTATTGCGCTTCAATTGCCGCAAGATCGTGTCGTCACTGACCGGCATGCCGAGCCGATGCATCAAGTTTTCACCCGGGCGACCGCCCATCTTGTGGCCAATCAAGCGTACAATCTCGGCCATCCGTTCAGTTCGTCGCGTGTAGGGTGAAGCAATCTCGGGCAACCTGTCGATGAAGGTTCGTCGCCCGCATTTCCGGTGCCTACACTGCCACCGGTTCAGTGCGAGTTTGATTTTCACAACTTGACCCTGAACAGGCAAGTCCTGGAGGCGGCGGTTGTGCCAGCCGTGCCGGTGCCGGCTTCGCCTTCCGCAATCCGGGCAGATACCGACAGGTTTCGCAGCGGCAGAAACAACCCAGTTTTCTTCATCTTGAAGGGTGGTACCCAGAACTTTGACCCCTGGGCCGGGTGACCATTTCAATTGCGTTCGCATCCCCGCAGATAGCAATCGCGGCGCTAACACTCTGTTAACCACAGAAATTGAGGAAGAACCGTTTCAAGTGTAAATCGACAGACGCCAAGGCGGGTCAAGTGCTGCCTTACATTGGAGTATGATGGTCTGAACGGCAATATTATTGCTTCGTTTCGTGATGGCTGATCACTGTCGAGGCGGGGAGAAATTCCCGTTTCGAAAGAGTGGGTGCCCGACCGTTGATCTCCTATGCGCGTGACGAGCAACTCTTGTGCGACTGCCGTCGAAACAATCTGACTTAAGTCGCGCAATCCTCGTTCGTAGAGAATAATAACAGACCGAGCCAGGCGGTCGGCGTTTTTGTCCGTCTTGGTCGCGCTGCAAGATTGCAGAGGCCCTATTGTGAGCGACTTGCATTACTCGCCAATCTTCGGAGGAATAAAGATACCTGTTGATGGGATGGAACAAGATGAGCTCCCTCGTTTTTTAAGCGGGAGCGTTCGATCTCTCAAGCGTCAGTTGCCATACATGCCTGACGACTGGTCGACAGTCTGCTCGCAGACCAACGAAGTCAATCGTTATCGGGCTAAGTTTAGGTTTTTTCGCATTTTTCGGCGATGCCGAGGAACGTTTATGCTGCACGCATGTTGTTCATTGAAGGCCAACGGCATGAGTGATGAAGACGACGAAAAGAAGCGAATGACGGCTATCAAAGAGCAGATGCAGGAGGCCGGCTTTGCGGATGCATTACGCTCCAGATATGTTCCCGCATCGAACGACCGACGATTTAACGATCTGCTCAAGCGGCTGGATCAGGCGGAGAAGTCCAGGTCGCGTTGATCGTCAGTCCGGAAGCGCCGCCCCGTGTCTAATCGAAGTCACGAATAATCGGTATACCAGCCCCCGCCCTGAGCGTCCTGTCTCGCGCTGTTGAGCAAAGCCTCTAGCTCTTCACGTGACTTCCGGTCGATCGTCTCCAGCGCGGAAGGTGACATTCTGAAGCGACCGCAGTGTGGGCAATCAAATTCAATAAATCCGATATCCCTCGAAACAATCTCCGCTCGATCACTGCAAATAGGGCAGAATGTATCCTCCATCGTCATTTATCCTACTCATCACCCCATCAAGCGTTCTCGATCAGCCGCAAGCGTGGCGATTTTGTTGACGTCGCGTAGGCCGGTGTTGAAGAGCCGCATTATCTCGCGCGCCAAGCGTCCGGCATTCCTATCGATGCCGATACTGCGCTGAAGGAGGAAGGAAGCGATCCCAAATGCCGAAGCCATAATATGCCAGTCTTCTTCGGCGTAGGCATTGTTCGCTACCGATGTGAGACGTTGAAAGAGCATCGACGTCCTTCGCTATAATGGGTCATACACGTTCATTGGCCCAAGGAACGAGCGTCAACGCTTTATTCCGATTGTCAGAATGCCCGGCTCGAACACGTTCCGTCTGCGCAGCGATGGCGGCAATGATGGCCGGGTCGCGATGGCCCAGATCAAACAGCCGGAATATCTGCCTTGCCAAGCGATCGGCATAGGGATGGGTTTTCGGGGATCGGCCCAAAATCCTCGAGGCGCTATCATGGGCAGTTTGCAGCACAACCCAGTCGTCCGGGAGTATAAGATGCGGGTCGGTTTCGATTTTAGGTGCGGGCAACATGTCTGTCTCCTCGCGGTTAGTAGCGGGAGCACATCTGATCTCTCAAGCGCCAGTGGCCATAGATGCCTGACGACCGCAGAATTGTCTGCCACCGGACCCAAGGTGTCAACTTAAACCGCAAAGTGCAGCAAATTCGGGCCGTTGGAGACTGGTCTCGGGCGTCTCTTGGAACGAAAGTCCACCAGGCGTGTTTTACGCCATCGATGAGCGGGGCGACCATGGCAAAAAGCAAGTCGGAACGAGAGCGGGCTATGGCAAATTCGTTGCGCCGTAATGTGGCTCGCCGTGAGTTCCAACAAGCCCTCCGTTCCGGCCATGAGGTGATGAAGAACACTCAGGAAATTGATGATCTGCTAGACGAGCTCGAAACGGCTGAGAGCACTCAAATCATCAGCAAGTCAATTGATTAGCCATCACACTTACGGGATACCGGAACGAAAGCCAATGTGGCCCGTTGGGTTGTATGACCGATCTCAATTTCCCACACGTAATCGTAAAAGGCTCGGGGCAGATGCTGAATATTGCTTCGGTGGAAGAAGCATCTGCGTTTCTAGCCGAAGGCTGGCCTGTGCAAGATGGCCCGAAGTTCCGCGCAGCAAACTTAGCCTGTCTTGGCGGCTTAGGCGGCTCAGTTTCGAGCGACGATGTGCGAAGCGCTTTTATCGGCGCGGCAAAGGAAGCTGGTATCTACGTATGGGAGACGACCGGCGAGAGCCGCTAGTCCCTACCACTTATTCTCACCAATAGATTGTAAAAACAATGATGACTGTTTCAGCCAATGTCTTCTCAACCAACCTGCTCAGTTACGCGTTCGCCGCGATGTTTTTCATCGTGCTTGTTTGGGCGTTTTTCATAGTTTTGCGGCGAATGCGCGCGTGAGAAATGCACTTTAGGCCCAAACAGCAAAGGACCTGTTAGACATGATAACCGACAAAACAAAGCTCGGCACCCGCTCCCGAGTGCGCGTAACGCTCAACGAAGACTATGAAGTTGAATACCTCATGAACCGGTACAATCTCGCTAGACCACGCGTGCTCAAACTTATGGCCAAGCACGGCGGCAATCGAAAAAAGATAGAGAGCGAATTAGGCAGGCACTACGCGATGTAGATCATGCGGCCATTCTTCCAGCATGAATTTCGCGGCGTCATAGGCGGACGCGATCGCGGCTAGCTGGCCCGGCTTCCGGCCGAACACCCGAACCATTTTGAATGTCTTATAATCCTCATACATGGCCGAAGGCAGGGCACCTGCAGCGGTTTGAGCATGAGAAAACACAACTCCCGACGCGCAAGAAGTCCGCGTGGGGAAATCGCCGGCGAGCCATCCCCGGGTAATTATATGCCGCTTGAATGCCCATCTTCGGTCCACGGCCAATGGACGGGAACCCAGCTAACATTTCGCATTCATCATGGAATGGTTTGCTTCTTGGGAGGGACGGTGGATTTGACCCACCGTCCCATGGACCCCAGGTGGTTTCCCACGGGAAGGGCCCACGCTGACGAGTTTTGTCAGCGAAACCGAAACGACATACAAATTTCCTTGTTCCATTTGGGAGACCGGGGCGGAACAAAATTCGGAGCAGCGAATTCGAGATAAACTAACCAATAGAAAAGTCATGTAATGAGCGAACTGAATTTTGCCCCGATATGTCTGAAAAGTGAGGGCAATCGCACGCGCTTAATCAGTACAGTCGAGCAAGCGCTTCACGCTCTAGAACGCCATTGGCCCAACGATGATCCAGCGCGACAAAGGGCGGTGCGTGTGTGCCAGATGGTCTTTGAAGGAAGGGCGGCTCCATCCGCGGCCCATGATGCATTGATCCGCGCCGCGAGCCGCGCCGGCATCTATATTCCATTTACTGTGGTTGATCGCGACCATTCCCCGCAAGAGCGGTGAGCGACATTTAATCTTTGCGAATAATTTGGCCGTCGTACATGTCAAAGACGCCGTGCTGTCCGCCTTGCTTATTGAAGGAGCTCTCCAGCTCACCCCAACTGCCAAGGAAGGTGCCGCATGTGCTGCACTGGATTGGCGTGTCGCTTGCAACGTCTTTGGGAATGTCGAGATAGATTGTGCCGCAGATTGGGCAGTCGAGTCCGTGGTCCAACTTCCGTTCCATTTTACCCATCCGTGCAAAAAGAGAAGAAGAACGGAGAAAAATATATTTCGGTGTTTTGGAAATTCAATGTCCCGAGAGGCTGCCTGATTAAATTTGTTAGCCTTCGCCATCCGCCAGGTCATGCCAACGGTTGAACATCGTTCGCATAAGGGCTTGAACAACAGGGCTGATAATTCTCACCTGCCGTTTCGAAAGCGAGAAAGAATGCGGCAAGGTTTCCGAACGATCGGGTCGCTCCAGCATTTCGTCTTCATCTTCTCGACTGTCAGAAATCTCTTCATTCCAGATCACACAAAACCTTCTGCCAACCAATTCGCAATGACCGGCTGCAAGCAATGGCTCAGTGGAAAACCGTCAGCGGCCAACTCGTCTGAAACTCTCCGTAACAATTAACACACCTGTCGTTCAAACAAGGTGACAAGCCCGCCAACTACATATCTGCTTGGAACCCTTCGAGCTGCGCCAGCACTGTGCATTCGAGTCCGTCCGGGGCATAAACCAAATTGACGTGGTTTGGTGCGCCCGCTACCCCGCTTCTTATCAGGCGAGTACCTAGCCCCTCAACAGTAGGCTCGACAACCGGAGGACCGTGATTCTCCCGCCATTCCAGACTGAACGCAGGTTCACCGCTGAGTTCTGCAATCCCCCATTCAACGATAACCTGGCCATCAGGGGTGGACAGAGCCCCGTACTTGTATGCGTTGGTTGTAAGTTCATGCAGGAGCATTGCCAGGGATAGTGCTGACTGCGGTCCAACATCCATATCCGGACCATTGAGACTGAACTGGCTACCGCGTCCATCCTGATTGAGATTCACCGATCTTTCAATAAGGGTTCGAACCGCTATGCGTTCGCCATAGCCAGTCAAAAGCAGGTCGTGGGCTCGTCCAAGAACGCCAAGACGCTGGCTTATCGACAGGCGCGCCGCCTCGATGTTTTCCGCACGCCGCAGCGACTGGTTGACGATGCCCTGAACCATTGCAAGTTGGTTCTTCAAGCGATGGCTTAGTTCCTGGCTTAACATCGATTGCAGTTCAACCGCGCGCTTTTGCTGCGTTCGGTCCCGAACGATCTTCAGGAAACCTTCAGGTGGACCGCCATCCTGAAGCGGTACCATCTCGCCGCTCGCCCAAAACTTCGATCCGTCCTTGCGCACATGCCAGCGTTCATCCGTGGCACGCCCGTTTTTCAGGGCGTTGGCCATTTCTTTGCGCGGAACCTCATGCGTGCGGTCCTCGCTTGTGAAGATGATATCGGCTGCCAGCCCCATTGCCTCATCCTCACTCCAGCCAAAAATATTTTCAGCGCCAACGCTCCATGAGGTGACGTTTCCGGATAGGTCAGCTGTAATGATGGCATAGTCGATTGCGCTCTCGAGGACCAGTTCTGCGATACGTTTGATGGTCATTGGCTTCCCTCGTGCAATTTTCCGCTCCCACTACAACCCACAAAATCCGAAAGTTCTGGCACACGATAGTACTCGCTTGTCCTCTTCCGACGAATGACTCGCTCAAACAAACTCGGAATCTTGATAGCCGCAAAGGCCAATAACGAATGGTCCAACGATGGATGGTCGTGTGATCGACCGCAATGCCGCGCTCAAGATCGCGCAGGCCCAGATTGTAGGCAAGGTACCAGCGTACGCAAGGCAGGATCGAACTGGCGGCCATTGAGCATCGAAACCCTCCGAAAATAATAGACAGTTTCCTTGGCATTCTGCCGGTAACCAAAACGTTGCAACAAAACCCAACTTCTGGATTTCCGGCCGAAGCAACTTGCCCACATTGCGGCTCGATGCTCCGAAGAAGGCGCTCGCCGGCCTCCGGGGGGGGCGACGCTGCGGGTGGTTCGGTTCAGCAGCCGCAGGCCAAGCCGCCCCTCAAGCCACCTCATCGCCCGGCTCAGGGCGGGTTGGGAGAGCCCCAGTCGAACGGCGGCCCTTGTGGTAAACGTAGCATCTTATGAGGCCGAGAGCAGTTTCCTAAAACAACATTCTTGAGCGAAGCGCCTCACTTTCCGTCGACGAAGCATCGCGTCTTGACGGCATCGCAGATCGACTGCGCCGCCACAGCCCGCTTGTAGGTAGGGCCGCCTCTGGTTGGTCCGCGTGTCAACGGAGCTCCCCCGCCCCGTTACCGCATGCCCCAGCCGTGACTGACGACGATTGATTGTCCTGTGAGTGCGTTTGAACGGAATGCGGCCAGGAAAAGGGTGGTCTGCGCCACATCCTCGATCGTGGTGAACTCGCCATCAACCGTCTCCTTCAGCATGACATTCCTAATGACATCATCCTCGGAAATCCCGAGTTTTTTCGCCTGCTCCGGGATCTGCTTGTCGACGAGCGGCGTGCGCACAAAGCCCGGGCAAATGACATTGGCGCGGACACCGTGTGCAGCGCCCTCCTTGGCGACGACCTTGGCCAGTCCCATGAGGCCGTGCTTGGCCGTGACATAGGGGCCCTTCAACACCGATGCCTCCTTCGAATGCACCGAGCCCATATAGATGATGCTCCCGCCACGGCCGTGCTTGTACATCTCGCGCAAACAGGCGCGCGTCGTGAGAAACGCCCCGTCCAGATGAACAGCAAGAAGCTTTTTCCATCGATCGAACTCGAGCTCGTGGAGCGGTGCCACGGTCTGGATGCCGGCGTTCGAAACGAGGATGTCGACCTTGCCGAAGGCGGCGACAGTCTTGGCGACGCAGGCTTCGACCTCGGCTTCGTTGGTCACATCGACGGCAATCCCGATCGCGTGTTCATGTCCGCCGAGCTCGTTGGCCACTGCGTTCGCGCGCTCTGGGTCTCGGTCAGCGATTGTCACGCGCGCGCCTTCGCGCACGAAGAGGGCTGCAATTTCCATGCCGATGCCGCTCGCGGCTCCGGTGACTATGGCAACTTTGTTTTCAAGAAGCATGATTTATTCTCCTGTGTTGCGGGGTTTAGCGCAGATAGTCGTGGACGACTTTGCCGAGACCGAGGGTCAGGTTCGCGATGAAATGCATTGTCGAGACCACCTCAAGCACCGGCAGGTCGGCGACGGGTGCCAACGCATGTGCGTGGAGATCGAGCGCGCCCGGCCCCGTCCACGCACCGCGGACTTCGACATCCTCGAGATAATATTCAACCAGTTCGCAAATGCGCGGACTGCCGTCGACATGTGGAATGATCTTGAGCAGGAAGTTGGGCTCGGCGAGCGAGGCGAGCACCGCAGCCGCATCAGCGGGTTTGTGCTTGTAACCCATGGTGCCGGTGGCTACACGCACGGGCCCATAGTCGAGGGTACCGACGAGTGTGTCGGTCTCGGCGCGAAGCGTTGGCTGCGCAAACTTTTTCGGAAAGCCCCAAACCTCCCGTCCGGCGGCAATCGGCGATTCGTCGTTGAGGAACATGCTATGGGTGTAGCTGCCGTGTTTTCCCCGGAATGAGACGGGGATCACTTGGCCGCTTTCGGTATAGTCGCCAAATCCACTCGAATCCGGCATACGGATAAATTCATACTTGACGAGCGGTTCGATCACTTCGAGGGGTCCTGGTACGAGTTCGCGCAATCTCTCGGGGTGAGTGCGATAGGTGATGACGAGATATTCGCGCTGACAGAACCGATAGGGACCCGGTGGATATGCGGGGCTCGTAAGCGGCATTGAGAACGCGCGCTCACGCACGTGGCCTTCCTTCATGATAGACTCCATGTTTCATGTATCTTGTGCACGGTGGATGATTTATGCGCGCTCTTGCTCGACGATATCGAAGGTGAAGACACCGTCGGGACTACGGGGGCGCTCGAGCACCTCGGGGTGGCGTAGGGTGCGGATGGTGTCGTGGTACCCCGCCTGCCAGTGATCCTCCATGCTCCGGCGCGAAAACTCGTAGTCTTTCGTGTCGTCCTCGTATTTCTTGGAGTGATAGCCGAGCTGCACAAGATTCCAGACCTTCGGCTCGGAAGCAGGACGCAGGATGTCAACGTCAGGGCTCGCCGCCAGTTCTGCCGGCAGTTTCTCGATCAGGCGCGAAAGGGCACCGCGCAGGAATTGTATTTCGCGGAAGCGGTTCAACTCGGCCCGGGTGCGGCTCGAATACTGGATTTCCTTCTGGCGCGCCTGAATTTGTGCCATCTTCCGCGGTAGCTCGCCTTGGGCTGACCAGAGATCGACCTGAAACGCGAGGGTGTCACGGTGCGGCAGGTTATCAACCACCCAGCTGAGCGGTGTGTTGGAAACGAGACCGCCGTCCCAGTAATGCTCGCCATCAATTTCGATCGCGGGAAAACCGGGTGGCAAAGCTCCGCTCGCCATCACATGCTCGGGGCGGATCAGGTGAGTGGTGTTATCGAAGTAGACGAAGTTGCCGGTGCGCACATTGACCGCGCCGACGCTGAAGCGCATGGCCCCGCTATTGATGCGATCGAAGTCAACCAGCCGCTCCAGCGTCGACTTGAGCGATTGCGTGTCATAGTAACTGGTGGCTTCGGTAGAACCATGCGGCCAGAGCCAGGGTGTCAGCAGGCGGGGCATGAAAAAGCCCGGCGCGCCCAGGCACAAAGCCCGCGCTGCGCTCCATTGGTTAGACAAGGCGCGGACGACATCGCCCTTTGACGGGTCAAATTGCGCCAATACCGTGGCGATATTATCGTTGCCTTCGGCCGTTGGGCTGGGTGGAAACTGCCAATATGGATCGGTTGAAGTGACAAGTTCCCAGAACTGCCGGAGCTTCGCGACGCGGTCTTCGGGCGGATTGCCCGCTATGAGGGCAGCGTTGATCGCGCCGATGGAAATCCCGGCGGTCCAGTCGGGATGAAGACCGGCCTCGGCCAGGCCTTGATAGACGCCTGCCTGATATGCGCCGAGGGCGCCGCCGCCCTGCAGCAAGAGCGCAATGCGTTCGAAGGGCGGTCGTCCGCTCCGCTGAGGATGTTCCGATACAGGATTTCGATGCGTGAGAACATGTTCGTTCATGATGATTCCTCTCGCCGTCTTCTGATGGTGCGACGGCAACTGATGACTCTTGATAAAGACTGTTGTCGGCCGAAGGCGTTCGCGTCAGACCATGGACCGTTGCAAGCTCGCCAGGTCTGCCGCGCAGACAAGACTGAATGCCAGGAGGGGATCGGGATCCAGACTCTTGGTCAGCGCTTCCGTGGCGAGTTGCCGAAGTTCCACTCTCGGCTTCAGGGATATCTCGAGGATGGCCCTGAGCGCGGCCT
>NZ_JBBNAM010000157.1:0-49072 GCF_037994425.1 Phyllobacterium sp. | reverse complement strand
GGCGCAGCACAGGGCGTGCGCCGCGAGGTCGAAACCGCATTTCGCGGTCAGGCCGAACGGCTGCTCAATACAATGGACGTCGTCCAGCGTGAGGATTTCGAAGCTGTGCGCGAGATGGCCATTCGCGCCCGTGCGGAGAATACCGCGCTTCTGGCGCGAATCGAAGCACTCGAAGCGCTTGTCGGGTCCAAGAATGAAACCCGGAGCAAACCTGCGCCCGCGGGTGGGCGCACAAAGAAGGATTGAAGCGCAGGCGACGCGCTCGTCACGCATGTCACGTGTGACGCACCGCTTTCAGATCTAGACGCTACTGCTTTCCGCGCTTTTCTGGCCGGCAGCTAGTGCTTCCTCTTCCGTTTCGTACGGGCCGACCTTGGCGCTCTCTTCCCCATTGATGGTGATCACGTAATACCACCGTCCATCATCGTTTTTCTGAGTGGCGGTGATTTTTGCATTCGGCTCGCCTGTCATGGCAGGTCTCCTGGTTGTAACAATTTCATTAGGTCCGCTAACAATCTAAACGAGGTGAATTTCGAACATATGACGGAATTCATGCCGGACGTCCCCAGCAGGGCAGCACGGCTTGTGGGATGCGGGATGTTGTTGTCCCGTTTTGTCGCCTCAGTGATGCTATCCCCAAAATAAATCGCAAGAATTTATCAACAGGCACGAACTGCCGAAAATCGTTTCCTTAGAGTCAGTTAAAGGGGGCTTGTGAATCTTTTTGGCAGCGTCTGTCCACACCCATTCGCGCCATTCGACCAAAAGGGGGCTGGCGCTCGGACTCAGCATCAATACACTGAAATTACAGCATGATTCGTAACAGGGGTCATGCGGCGGTTAGGCCGGCGTCTAGCCGCTATCCGGCTGGTGCGTACTGCCTGTCGGTGCGATTTCAAGCGTATGGTGTTCTTTGGGTGGGTGCTGCGGTCCCGCAGCGTCGATTGGATTCGAAATAGCAGGTAATGGCAATGAGCCTTCTGGAAATAGAAATTGCGCGTGATCTCCATCCAGTGGATGTGATTGAACATGTTGCCCACACGAACGAGTGGGCATTCGAGCGCACCGGGGAAGATGAAATTGCCATAACCGTTGAGGGAAGCTGGACCGACTACCAGATTTCCTTTTCGTGGATGGAGGATTTCGAGGCGCTGCATCTCGCATGCGCCTTCGATATAGCGATCAGCGAACCGCGCATCAATGAAGTCATGCGTCTGCTTTCGCTGATCAACGAGCAGCTGCTGATGGGCCATTTCGACCTGTGGCGCCAAGAAGGTGCCATCATGTATAGGCAATCGTTGCTGCTTTCGGGCGGGGCGGAGCCGACGAGCAAGCAGGTTGAGGTTTTGCTCTCCAGTGCGCTCGATGCCTGCGAGACCTATTTCCAGGCCTTCCAGTTTGTTGTCTGGTCAGGGTCGACAGCACGTGAATCGCTCGACAGCATCCTGTTCGAGACGGTAGGTTCGGCCTGATTGGTTTCAGAACGTTCAGGCAAGCACATCCATGACGATTACTTTTGACGATTTCGAAAAGGTCGACATTCGTGTCGGCACCATTATCGAAGCGCAACCGTTCCCGGAGGCCCGGAAATCGGCCCACAAGCTGAAGATCGATTTCGGCCCTGTAATAGGGGTCAAGCGGTCTTCGGCCCAGATCACCAAGCATTATACGTTGGAGGAACTCCATGGCCGGCAGGTCATGGCGGTGGTCAATTTCCCGCCGCGCCAGATCGGTCCCTTCATGTCTGAGGTTCTGACGCTAGGCTTTCCGGACGACGAAGGCGCGGTCGTTCTTGCGGCGGTCAGCAAGCCCGTGCCGAATGGCGGCAAACTTTTCTAGCTGAACAGAGGCCCAGCTACACCATTGACGCAATCTCGACGGGAAATTGCGCCAATGGCGTAGCCCGATCTGCTTGGGAGAAATCGATCGGGCGTTTTCAGATCGTCTTTGCCGCCATCTCCTTGGCGATATAGTCGGCTTGGCGAATTGCCAGGCTGACGATAGTCAGCGTTGGATTCTCCGCCCCGCCGGTCGTGAACTGGCTGCCATCCGCGACGAACAGGTTTTTGATGTCGTGACTCTGCCCGTGTTTGTTGACAACGCCGTCCTTCGCCTTCTCGCTCATCCGGTTGGTGCCGAGGTTGTGGGTAGACGGGTAGGGCGGGGTCGGGAAAGTGCGGACAGCCCCGACCGCCTTGTAGAGATCCTGACCCTGCTTGTAGGCGTGATCGCGCATCGCAACGTCGTTGGGATGATCGTTGAAGTTCACATTGGCGATGGGAAGGCCGTATTTGTCCTTTTCATCCTTGTGCAGCGTAATGCGGTTGCCCTCCTGGGGCATGTCCTCGCCAACGATCCACATGCCTGCCATGTTCGGATATTGATCGAGCGCCGAGGTGAACGACCGGCCCCATGCGCCGGGATCGAGAAAGGCCGCCATGAAGGGAATGCCGAGCGACAGGGTCTCCATCTCATAGCCGCCGACGAAACCGCGTGAAGGATCATGCCTTGCTTCGTCGCGGATGATGCCGGCCATGGTCGTTCCACGATACATGTGCACCGGCTTTTCGAACACCGCATAGACTGAGCCGGTGGTATGGCGCATGTAATTCCGCCCGACCTGACCCGACGAATTGGCCAATCCGTCCGGGAACATCTTCGATGCAGAGTTGAGAAGCAGGCGGGGACTTTCGATCGAATTGCCTGCAACGGCGACGATTCTGGCCTTCTGCAACTGCTGCTTGCCATCCTTGTCGACGTAGAGGACACCGGTGACCTTGCCGCTCTTGTCGTGCTCGATCTTCTGCACCATGGAATTGGGGCGAACTTCGAGCTTGCCGGTCTTCTCGCCCTTCGGGATTTCCGTATAGAGCGTCGACCATTTGGCGCCCCATTTGCACCCCTGGAAGCAAAAGCCCGTCTGCTGGCAGGACATGCGGTCATCGCGTTCGGCCGAGTTGATGGCCATGTGGCCCGTATTGCATTCCTTGTAGCCAAGCTTGTCTGCGCCTGCCTTCAAGACCTTGAAGTTGTTGTTGCCGGGTAGTCCCTCGATGCCATTGGTTCGCGTCACGCCCATCTTGTCTTCGGCCTTGGCATAATAGGATTCGATTTCCGCCAGGGTAATCGGCCAGTCAAGCAGGTTGGCGCCCTTGACCTTGCCGTAGTGGGTCAGAGCCTGGAATTCGTGTTCCTGGAAGCGCAGTGAGGCGCCGGCCCAGTGCGTCGTCGATCCGCCAACGGATTTGACGATCCACGCCGGCAGGTTGGGAAAGTCCTTGGCGACGCGCCAGTCGCCGGAGGTGGTACGCTTGTCGACCCATGCGAGCTGACCGAAGCTTTCCCATTCGTCATTGATGAAATCTTCATACTCGTGTCGCGCGCCTGCTTCGAGGATAACGACGTCGATGCCTTTTTGCGCGAGTTCATTGCCGAGCGTTCCGCCGCCGGCTCCCGAGCCGATGATAACGACGACGCTGTCGTCTTTGAGATCATAAGGTGCAGCCATGGTTTCCTCCCATTAGCCAAAATCTTCGGTTCTGATCGGCGCTGCCGTCAGAGCCACTCGATGTCGCTGAAGCCACGGGCGATGTAGCCGCCCTTCGAGAAGGATTCGCCTTCGTAGCCAAAGAGCGGCCAAAGATCCTTCTGGTTGTAAAGACCCGTTACAAGCCCGCCGCGGACTGTCTGAAAGAATGGCGTGTCCTCGATCTTGCGAAGGATGGTGAGCCGGTCTTCCTCCCAACCTAGACCGAGATAGCCGCCCTTGCCGGCACGCTTGTCGAGATCGGCGACGCCATCAACGATGAGCTTCTTGGTTTTGGGGTCTTCGCCGGCCTTCGCGTCGTATGGCTTGACGGCAACCGCGTAAAAGCGGTCCGGCACGTGGTCGTGCGGATAGATATCCCGCGCCATCTGGATGAGGGTTGCCATTGTCTGCGGCTCGAGATTTGTCGTCTCGAGCCCCCAGGCAAATTGTGGATGGATGATGGAACTTCCGCTGATGATGAGAATGGCGCCGAGGCTGGCGGTGCCGCCGCTTTTCAGAAGGTCGCGGCGCGACATGCCCTTGCCACCGGGATTTGGCTCGGCCAAATCCGGATTGCGGTTAAAGATAGTAACCATTGATTTCCTCCCTTGCTTGCTATCGGCAGCCCGACGGTTAACCGACGAAACTGCCCTTGCTGGCTTTGACGGCATTCCTCCAACGCCGCTCGGCCGGTTTCAGACGAACCGGCCTTGTCTTTCCAGGACCTCTATTTTGTAGCCGTCCGGGTCCTCCACGAAAAAGAAGCGCGCGATCATCGTCTCGTCCCGCTTGAACTCGACAATGTCCCGGACCTTGTAGTCGAGGCCCTTCAGGCGCGTGTGAATGGCGTCGAGATCATCGACGCTCAAGGCCAAATGGCCGTAACCGTCCCCCAGATTGTAGGGCTCGGTCCGACCTTTGTTGATCGTGAGTTCGAGTTCGAACGGCGTTTCTTCGTTGCGCAAATAGAGGAGCGTGAATGTATCGAAGTCGAGCCGGTCGGCGACGTCTAGACCGAAAGCCGACTTATAGAAGGATTTCGATTTTTCCTCATCGAGAACACGGATCATCGAATGAATGGCTTTTGCCAAGGGCGCCTCCATGGACGTTGACGGGGTCGTCTCAAAACGAGGTTGCAGTGTCGAGACTTGTCGGTGATTATGCGCCTGGGAGAAGAAAAGTGGTGGCAATCGGCTACCACACCGCCTTGCAAGCGGAATAATTTTTCTCGAGACGCACCAATGATCGTTCCGTCACTTCGGGCACCGGTGACGAGCGCGGGTCATTGGGCAGAAAGGGAGGTCTTGGTAATGTGTAAGGTATTTGCAGAACAGGATCCGCAGGGTTACCGGCAGATCAATCGTTCTGTGCGCATCGGCGGACATTCTACGAGCATTCAACTTGAGGCGACCTTCTGGCAACTGCTCGACGAGATTGCCGAAAGTCAGAAAATGACCACGCCGCGATTCATTTCGACGCTTTACGACGAAGCTTTGCAAGCACAGGGAGAGATCCCCAACTTCGCTTCGATGCTTCGCACGACATGCGCGCTCTATCTGCGCGGCGTCCAGATTGCGGCCGAAAAGCCGGGCGAATGCCCCTCGGCTCTGATCGCGGAACACGCGGCCTGATCGACGGGTCTAAACATAGGTTTTTGCGGAATTCAACAGGTTATGCCGGTTGAGATTCGATGTCAGTTCAGTTTAACGAGGACGACGCGGCGGTTCTTGGCGCGTCCCTCTTCGCTGTCGTTGCTGGCGACGGGCGCCATCATTCCCGCCCCAGCGGTTGTCAAACGATTCGCGTTGACCTTGTAGGTGGAGACAAGCTCTTTCTTGACGGCAGCGGCTCGCCGGCCCGACAGATCAACATTATAGGCAAATTTACCCTGGTTATCCGTATGTCCAACGACGATCACAGACAATTTTGGATCCGATTCGAGAAGCTTGGCAATTTCCTTCAGCATCGGTGCTGATTCCGCTTTTACCTCTGACTTGTCCGTTTCGAAATAAATGCCGTACAGCGAAATACTTCCCTGCGAACCGAGCGAACTGGCCATTTCCTTCGCTCCAACGGCAACCATCTTCTTATCGCGCGATTTGGGTTCGAGCACGTGAACCAGGGCGACGGTACGGCCGACCAACGCTTCGCAATAGTTACCGCCCAGTAACGTATATGTCTGCACCGTGACATAGGTGTCACCATCTGACGCAGGCAGTTTTGCCGTAAAGAACCGCTGATCCTTGATACTGGATGTCAATGCGCAGGAGCCGGTGGAAAAATCATCTTCCGTAAGGTCGGACGCATGGAAGAAAGACATCATCAAGCTCATTTCGCCGCCGCCGCCCTTGCTCGACAGCGTGGCGTCGCCGCCGCATCCTTCGGTCTTGCATTCGAACAGGATCTCGCCTTTGTCCGCAGTGATCTCATCCTCGTAATTGCGAAGCACTTCGAGCGGCGAACGCTCGGTCGGCGTCACATAAGCGATGCGCGTCAGTGTCCCCTCGACGTCGAGCTTCTTTTCCGGCACGAAAACACGATTGTTCGACGTGTCACGGGCCTGCTCGTCTTCGCTCGCCTTTAACGGGCCAAGGGGAACCGAGAAGTCCGTATAGGATAGTTTCTCATAATGGACGATGAGGGAGCCTTCATAGCGTTTGATGCGCGCATTATCGCGTGCCCCTTCCACGTCGTTTGTTGGAATTTCGGCATTTGCCTGCGCCCCGTTTACAGCGCCGCCCAGAAAGCAGATTGCCAGAGCAATTCTAAAAGCGTGTTTAGCTCGTATCACGGGATTGCTCCTCGCTGGGAATGCCAGCGTTCGATCGGTTTCGTGGCTGCGGATAGGCAAAAATGACAACGAGCACGGAAGTCGTTTTCAGTAAGATCACCTTATGAAATTAAATATTAGTCACCGCAGGGTGAAAACATGTATCCAGTAAGTATATGGTTACAAATCATTCGAAAATATAGCATGGAAGTATAAAAGATTTATAACATGGGCACCCAGCATTGCAATGCTTGTTGTTTACGATGAAAACGTTGAATGAGGCCGAATACGCAATAGTCTTCAGGGATGTAGTCAGACCGCCCGCTTGGCTTTAGGCCGGGACTCGCACCACGGCCCTGAGCCCCCCGGCCGGACTTTCGTCGAGCGAAATGTCGCCGCCGTGGCTGCGGGCGATATCGAGCGCAATGGCAAGGCCAAGGCCGGTTCCGCCCGAGTCCTGGTTTCTGGCCTCGTCCAGCCGGAAGAACGGCTTGAAGACTTCGTCGCGCATCTCTTTCGGAATACCTGGGCCGTCATCGTCGATCGTGATCGTCAGCCAACCGTCACGATGATCAGCGGCGACAGAGACGTTTTTCGCGTAGCGGAATGAATTGGACACGAGATTGGAGATGAGCCGCGAGAAAGCATTGGGCCGCACCTGGATTTCCGGTTCGCCGCGTATTGTCGACGCAAAGCCTCGCTCAAGAAGGGCGCCTTCTTCCTTGAGCTTGGTGAAAAAGCGCTCGAGACTGAATGCGCCGGTTTCCTCTTCGGCTTCGCTGCGGGCAAATGCGAGGTACCCTTCGAGCATCGATTGCATATCCTCGATGTCCTGCTCCATAGCCTCGGTATCGACCTTGTTGCCGACAAGGGCGAGTTGCAGCTTGAAGCGAGTGAGGATGGTGCGCAGATCGTGGCTCACGCCACTTAGCATGGTGGTGCGCTGATCGATCTGGCGTTCGATGCGCTCGCGCATGACGATGAAGGCAGCGCCTGCGCGGCGCACTTCCTCGGCTCCACGTGGCTTGAAGTCAGGAGGCGGCGCACGGCCCTTGCCGAAACTGTCGGCGGCCGTTGCGAGCTGCTGGATCGGCTTGATCTGGTTGCGCAGGAACAGGATGGCGATGGCCAAGAGCACGAGGGCGGATCCCGCCATCCAGACAAGAAAGATCAACGTGTTCGACGCATAGGCCTGACTGCGCCGCGCAAAGACGCGCAGCACCTTGTTGTCGAGCTGGATACGAATTTCGACGAGGTCGGAATCGCCGATCGTATCGATCCAGAAGGGGCGGTTGATCTGCCTCGTGATCTCCTCGCTCAAAATGCCGTCGAGAATCGAGAAGAACGGTTTCGGGCCCGGCGCGGGCAGGGGGTCGCCCGGCAATATCGATATGTTGAGTGCGAGGCGCTCTCGTGCGATCCGGATCAGGTTTTCATAGCCCGGATCCTGCGGATCGGTATCCATGAGGTCGATGATGCCGGCAATGTCGCGCACTACGGCCGTGGACAGGCGCTGGGTGACCGTTTGCCAATGCCGTTCCATGAACACAAAGGCGATCATAGACTGTAGCAGGACCATCGGCGCAATGATGATGATCAGCGAGCGCGCATAGAGCCGCTTCGGCATCCAGTGTGCGAGCCAGCGCGTGAACTTCCTCCAGGGACCGAGCAACGTGCTTCGCTTGCGCCGCCAGTGACGCTTTCTGACGGCCAATGCGCGTTTTGCGGTGTCTGTCTGTGCCATTACCCGGTATCCGCTAAGGGTACGGATTCATTAATGTGGTCGAAACGGTATGAGACTTTTGGTCCGGATACGAGCAGCAAAGCCGAAGGCAATGTTTACCATTGGCGAGGCTTTGCAATACAGTAGCCGAGCGAAAAGGCCATATCCTTAAGGACACCGAAACGGTGGCAAGCTGCAGTTTCGAACCGCTCGTCGGGGATTGAGCCCGCGCTTTGCAATTCTCCTCGCATCTAATTGCCGTTTCACGCGCCATTTCGATCATATTGATGAGTCCGGACCCTACGCATTGGAATGGCGCGGATCACGAGGGGCCGGGATCCTACTCCACGCTAAGTTTATAGCCGACCCCGCGCACGGTCTGCAACCAAACCGGGTTGGCGGGATCGTTTTCGATCTTGCGGCGCAGTCGGTTGATCTGGACGTCGATCGTGCGCTCGCCGACATCGCCCTCCTGACCGGTCAGTTCGTGCCGCGGCACTGTCTCGCCGGCGCGCGCCGCGAAGATCGCCATGATATCCTGTTCGCGATCGGTGAGGCGGATAACTTCGCCCGACCGCTTGAGTTCGCGCTTGGCGATGATGAACGTATAGGGGCCGAAAACAATCTGTTCGATCTTCGCCTGGGCCGCCGGCGCACCGCGGCGCAGAATATTGTTGATTCTGAGGATCAATTCGCGCGGATCGAACGGCTTTGGAAGATAGTCGTCCGCCCCGGCCTCGAGCCCGGTGATGCGGCTGTCGGTTTCAGACAGCGCCGTCAGCATCAGAATAGGGACGCTCTTTTCCTTGCGGAGCGACTGGGTCAGGGCAACGCCGGTTTCCCCAGGCATCATGACATCGAGAATCAGGAGATCGAAATCGATACCTGCAAGCTTGCGGCGAGCGTCGTCCGCATTGGCGGCCACCGTAATGCGAAAGCCGCTGCCGGTCAGGTATTGCGACAGTAGATTGCGAATTCGGGTGTCGTCGTCGACGATGAGCAGATGCGGTGCATCGTCCGATAGTGGCTGTTCTTCACTCACCAGGTGTGTCCCTCTGATTCCCGGGTCTTGCGCCCCTTGTTCTCTTAATTCCAATTCTTCGTGCACCAAGTTTCTATCCTGCCTTGGGTAGACTGTCGATCTGTTGCCACTGTGAAGGATTGACCATCGCCTTGAGGAAATGTTCGATCACAGAGCGGTCGGAGTGACCGATTTGCTCCAATGCACTGGCAATACGGCGTGATTGCGGTGCCGCAAGTTCAAGCGCCAGTTCGCGTCCCTTGGGCGTCGGGTAGAGTTCGCGCTGGCGCCTGTCGTGGGGACCAGGAATCTGGACCACATGGTCAGTGTCGATCAATTGCTTCAACACGCGTGCCAGGCTTTGCTTGGTGATCTGCAGGACATCCAGCAGTTCGGCCACCGTCATGCCCGGCTTTCGATTGATGAAATAGAGCACGCGATGGTGCGCCCGCCCGAATGAAAGCTTCTCGAGGATCATGTCCGGATCGGCGGTGAAGTCGCGATACGCAAAGAAAAACAGTTCGATGATGTCGAGTTCTCGCGCGTCTTTTTTCGTCAGGGCTGTCTCGATATGCCGATCGGGTGTATAAGATTTCATGCAGATTTCCCGCTCCAGTTGGAAAATTATGTCAGCGTTGTTGACATAATTTTAGACTGTTGATAATTTTTGGCAAGCTGTTGGCCGCGTTTTTGAACGAAACGAAAAGCTGATGAGTGTTTCCGAGACATTTTCCTCTTCGAAACGCCTATTTGTGCCCACCGGCAATGGTACACCAATCGGTAGTCTGAACCAGTTGGTAGCAACTTGAACTTGAAAAAATATCAGGAATCCAACGCCTGGAGGAAAACATGGCATCCGTCCCATTTGATCAGCTTGAAGGTTACATCTGGATGAACGGCGAATTCGTTCGCTGGGCGGATGCGAAGATTCACGTGCTGACCCACGGCCTGCATTACGCAAGTTCCGTTTTCGAAGGTGAGCGCGCCTACGGCGGCGAAATCTTCAAGCTTAACGAACATACCGAACGCCTGCACGAATCGGCTCGTATCCTTGGATTCAAGATTCCCTATACTGTCGATGAATTGAACGACGCCTGCCGCAAGCTTTTGGCAAAGCAGGGGTTTAAGGATGCGTATGTGCGCCCCGTTGCCTGGCGCGGCAGCGAATCCATGGGCGTTGCTGCCCAGAGCAACAAGATAAATGTCGCTATCGCTATCTGGCAGTGGCCGAGCTATTTCGATCCGGCTCAGAAGTTGAAGGGGATTCGTCTCGATCTTGCCGAGTATCGCCGGCCTGATCCAAAAACGGCGCCCTCGAAGTCGAAAGCCGCTGGTCTCTACATGATCTGCACCATCTCCAAGCATGCGGCGGAAGCCAAGGGCTACGCCGATGCACTGATGCTCGATTGGCGTGGGCAGGTGGCGGAAGCCACCGGCGCCAATGTGTTTTTTGTCAAGGACGGCGTCATTCACACACCGACGCCGGACTGCTTCCTTGATGGTATCACGCGGCGCACGGTCATCGACCTTGCCAAACGGCGTGGCTACGAAGTCGTCGAGCGGGTGATTTTGCCCGAAGAGCTTGAACGTTTCGAACAGTGCTTCCTGACCGGAACAGCCGCAGAAGTGACGCCAGTTTCGGAGATCGGGCCGTACCGCTTTAACGTTGGTGAAATCGCGATCAACCTGATGAATGATTATGCTGCTGAAGTAATGCCAAAGAAAGCGGCTGCAGAGTAGACGAAAGTCTTATGAAATTAGTGTTTGATACCTTGCCAACACGACGTCAAGTTGTTTGACTTTGCTTAAAACTTGGTCATCATGATCAATGTCAGGCATGAGTCTGGCATGAAACGTTGACGGGGTGTCAATCATGGAAGCGCTTCTTCCTATCATTATCCAGCTTATCTCAGGTGGCGTCGGCGGTAATATTGTCGGCGGACTACTCAAGAACCTGAGTCTCGGCACAACCGGCAACACTGTTGCTGGCGGTATCGGTGGTCTCATAGGCGGATATCTGACGCAATTTCTCGGCGCCGGCGGTGCCGAGGCAGTCGCCAATGCGGCGGCATCGTCGGGGCTTGATCTTGGCTCGATCATCAGCCAAGTCGCCGGTGGCGGTGTTGGTGGCCTGATCCTGACGGCGATCATAGGAGCTATCAAGAATTCGATGGCTAAGACCTGATACAGTCCGGGATACGAACGTTTTTCTGGGGCGGTCGCTGGCCGCCCTTTTCATTTGCGAAGGTCCCTTATTGGGTCGAAACGTATGAAGATGGCGATGCTTCGCGGAGACCGCGTCGCTATCCGCGAGACAGAACCGCTTCTCATTGAAAAGGAAGCCCTCTAATATGGTGTCGGGCATTGGGTAGGAAGAGTACATAATGGGACAGTTGCAGGCAGGTATCATCCCGGTTACGGCCTTCCAGCAGAATTGCACGATCCTTTTCGATAGCGACGACAAGCACGGCGTCCTCATCGACCCGGGCGGCGACAATGAGCAGGTGCTCGGCGCAATCCGGTCGAACGGCATCACGATCGAGGCGATCTGGATCACACATGGCCATATCGATCACGCGGCCGGGGCGATGGACATGAAGGACGCTCTCGGCATTGACATCATAGGTCCACACGAGGCCGACCGCTTTCTTCTCGATAGTATCGAGGCAAAAGCGGTACAATATGGCATTTCCGACAATGTCCGTAATTGCGTTCCCGACCGGTGGCTCAACGACGGGGAAACGGTATCGTTCGGTTCCCACGTTTTCGAGGTCCTGCATTGTCCGGGCCATGCGCCAGGGCACGTCGTCTATTTCAACCGCGCGGCGAAGTTCGCGCATGTTGGCGATGTGCTTTTCAACGGGTCAGTGGGACGGACAGACTTGCCAGGTGGCGACCACGCTACGCTGATAAACTCGATTAAAACCAAGCTCTTGCCGCTGGGTGATGATATCGGCTTCATATGTGGCCATGGACCGGGCGGTCGTTTTGGCGAGGAACGCCGCACCAACCCCTTCCTGACCGGCGAATAGGGCGCGTGCACGACGCATAAAAAAACCGCCGGTCCGACCGGCGGTTTGGTATCGAACTTGCAACTGAACGTCAGTTTGCGTTGCAGAAATAGTCACGGCCGTCATAGCCGCGGAAGGTACCTGTTTCCGGATTGAACGAGCGATAACGGTTCGAGCAGTAGCGGTACCATTCGCGCGACCATGGCCGCGCTCCGGGGCCATAGTATCGCGGCGCTTCGCGATACACCGTCACCGGGCGGCGGTAATAACCATCATCGTAATCGCGATAGATAACTTCGGGCTGACGCGGTGCGGCAAGGGCGCTGCCGAGAAGCGCGCCCGCCGCAAGGCCAGCGGCACCCGCGACCCAGGCGTCGTTGTTATCATTGTGATGATAGTAGCCGCCTCGGCGCCAATAGTCGGCGGAGGCTGAACTGAGCGGAACCACGGCGGTCGCGAAAGCAGCGGTTGCGAGAATGGCAATTTTCGTGCCGATATTCATATGTGCCTCCTAAAGCATGCCGCAAAGCGTGGTGCGCTTTGCCTGATAGTGCTGACTGAGACAATGCCGAAGTCTCAGCTATGGTTCCTTTTTAAGCCATTCAGAATGAATGCAAGCTGAACAGTACTGATTGGGTCGGCTTGCCGTCATTTCTGACAGCACCGAGGAACACACAGAATTTCAGCAAATCCAAGGCACGAAAGCGCAAACGCTTCATGTGACGACTGGCCGGTTGGGGCGTGTCAGAAAATGGTACCGTCCGAAATCCCCGATAGCCGATCGGGGATTCTTGGCAGCTTGCGCCGCCGGTATTATTCAGTGATCGTGATGTTAACGGCCTTTGGGCCCTTTCCACGACGATCCGGCTCGGTATCGAAGGAGACCTTCTGATTGTCCGCGAGACCTGTGAGTCCGGAAGCCTGGACGGCGGAAATATGAACGAAAATATCCGCTGCGCCGTCATCTGGCTTGATGAAGCCAAAGCCTTTTTCACTGTTGAAGAATTTGACCGTACCGGTCTGTGCCATGCTTCGTTCCTTTTCCTTACTTACCGCGTCCCCCCTCGGGTTAGCGGGATTGGTAGTGCCGTTTTCAGTGCGTTACCTCGAACGGGATCATGCAGGCAGTTCTCGAATTCAGGAAAGGAGCCGATCATTGCCGGGATTGCTCCCGACCCGGTATTCTTGCGGTTCCGGCGCGCCGTTCTTCCAGTCTTCCAGTGTTCGCAAATGCCCGAACGCTTTGAGACTGCTAGAATAAGTGTTTTTTGGCAAGCAAAAGTTTTACTACCATTTAGGCGACTATATCGAAGGACACTGCAAGCTGCATACTTGGCGAAGAGAAATTTCGCTTGAAGTTTGGCCTATGACACCTTTGGCAGGAAAGAAAAGCAGGATTTCGATCGCCGGATTGCCCCGGCTTAGCGATTACGCAAGACGATGCAGGCGCCACCTGCACTGTGCAGTTGGGCGCAAATCTTGTCGGCTTCGGGCCGGCTGTCGGCGCCAATTCGCACGGCATAGATGCCGCGACGCCCCATCGGCGTGCGATTGCGGCTAATGACCGGCTCATGCGTGTTCAGAATGGCGGGAAAGTTCCTGCGCAAGCGGTCAAGCTGGCGGACGGCAGCGGCGCGGCGAAAATTGCCGGCGATCTGAATTCCCCAAGGCTTTGGTTTGATTTGCGCCATCGCGACCGTCTCGAAACGGATGATCGGCAACTGGCGGCACGCAGCATCGAAGCTGAGCTTGGCATTGAGCGGACGAAAGTTGATCTCGCCGCCAGCGGCAAAATCGTCGGGTGATTGCCCGGTAATGTCGAGCACATATTCCTCGGTTTCGAGCGGTAGAAAACCACCGCTTGAAAGCCAGTTCGCAACACGTGTGGGGCCGGCATTATAGGCGGCTGCCGCCAGCCCCCAATTGCCGAAGGCCTTGCGTAAATCCTTCAGAAAGCTCGCAGAGGCGGGCAGTGCCTTGTTAAAGTCGAAGGGGTCGTCAAGCCGCCGTTCCTTGGCCGTGCGCGGCATGAACTGGGCGATTCCCTGCGCGCCGACGGGACTCTCGGCCTGAACGTCGAAGCGGCTTTCCTTCCAGATCAGCCTCGCGAAGAAATCGCGCGGAACGCCGAAGCCATCTGCATGGGTGGCAATGGCCGCGCAAATCTGGCTCACGGTGGGGATCGCCGGTGTTGCAGGAGGCGGGGCCGGCGGGGTCTCGGCCGCCCCCGCGGCGAGCGAAGGCAGAAGCATCATTGCCGCGAGTACGCTGGGCTTTGCGAGCCAATTCACTCTGATGCCATTCCCCTCTGATGCTTCGGCACGCGAGTACCAAGCACAGCCACAAATCTGCTAAAAGGTCGAGCGCCTGATTCCACACTCGGCGCCGTCGTGCACAATGTTTGAATGAAGGAAAAAGATCATGCAAGCAGAACGAGACGTGCTTGCGCCTGGCGATCTGACAACAATCGGTTTCGATGCCGATGATACGCTTTGGCAGAACGAGCAGTTCTTCCGCAGCTCGGAACGGCATTTTGCTGATCTACTTGCTCCATATGCCGACGTTCCCGATCTTTCGGGGCGCCTGCTCGCTATCGAAAAACGCAATCTTGACCTCTACGGGTTCGGGATCAAGGGATTCACCCTGTCCCTTGTCGAGACCGCAGTAGAAGTCACGGAGGGGCGCGTGCCTGCATCGGTCATCGCCGAGATTCTCGCTGCGGGCCGCGAGATGCTGCGCCATCCCGTCGAGACTCTGCCGCATGTAACGGAAACGCTGGAGGCACTTTCCGACGCCTACCGGCTGGTACTGATTACCAAGGGTGACCTCTTCGACCAGGAGCGCAAGCTGGCCCAGTCCGGCCTCGGCGATTTTTTCGATGCGGTCGAAATCGTCAGCAACAAGGACAGGACCACCTACGAGACCATATTCCGGCGCCACGGCGACGGCGCGGAGCGGGCGATGATGATCGGCAATTCGTTGAAATCCGATGTTGTCCCGGCGATCCAGGCGGGAAGTTGGGGCATATTCGTGCCCCATGAACTCACCTGGGTGCTCGAACACGTCGACGCGCCAGTCAATGAACCGCGGTTCCGACAGATCGAAAACCTCGGCGAACTCCTGCCGCTCATGCGCGATATGGCCTGATTACTCGGCTGCTTCCTGTTCGGCGGCCCCTTCGTCGGGGCCATTCGGATCACCGGGGCCGGTCTCGCAGCCAAGTTCGGGGAATGCGACAATGCGATTGCCGGTAAAATCGGTACGCACGACGATCAGGCCTTGCTCCTCAAAGTAGGTGAGCAGCCGGCGGGCCCGCCGTGTGGAGTGCGTGCCATAGGCTCTTGCAAGTGTTGCGTCGGAAGGGCAGCCAACTCCTGTTACCGCCGCCTGCGCAACGATGAAGAATACGCCCTGAACGTCGTCCGGCAGTGTTTTTGAGAGTTCGAGCGCGTGCTGCCATGGTGCGCTTTGCGCCGTCTCGCCATCGATGCCAGCCCGCGCAACCGCAAGGCGGCGCCGGAATTCGGGCATTGACAAAGCCTCACCGGGCACCCGGCGAATGCGGCAGCGAACGAGGAAATCCTGGTAGAGCACCGCGTCCGTCCGGAACGATGCGTCGGGGTCGCCCAGCATTTCCTGCATGACCGCGTTGATCGACGCGTTGCGCTCCGCCTCGTCGATCTCGGGAAAGAGCATCGGGACAGGGTTCTCCGGTTGGGCGGCGGCTTTTGCCGCCTGATTAAGCTGGCTCAGAATATCCGCTGTCGGCGTTGGTGCCGGTGGAGGCGGGGTGCGCCGGACGATCTGACGGCGTTCTTCCGGCGCTGGCGTGAAAATCAGATCGCGGGCGTCTTCCCCCGGTTGCGGCAATGGCGTGAGCTTGGGGCTCGATGAGCGCGCAGACGTCTCGACTGCGCCAATCGTCACCGCCAATGGCCTTCTTGAAAGGGCGGGCCCGAGGGCTACAAAATGACCTCGTGCGAGGTCGCGGAACTGTTCTGCCTGGCGCCGCTCCATGCCGAGCAAATCCGAGGCGCGTGCCATGTCGATGTCGAGGAACGTCCGCCCCATGAGGAAGTTGGAGGCCTCGGCGGCAACGTTCTTGGCAAGCTTGGCGAGACGCTGGGTGGCGATGACGCCGGCGAGCCCGCGTTTGCGCCCCCGGCACATGAGGTTGGTCATGGCGCCGAGTGAAAGCTTGCGTGCTTCGTCCGAAACTTCGCCGGCAACGGCGGGAGCAAAAAGCTGGGCCTCGTCGACGACGACGAGCATCGGATACCAGTAGTCGCGCTCTGCATCGAAGAGGCCTCCGAGAAACGCCGCCGCACAGCGCATCTGCTGCTCGACGTCCAGGCCCTCAAGGTCAAGCACCACGGAAACACGATGCTGCCGGATGCGTGCAGCGATGCGGGTCAGTTCACTTTCCGTGCGCGCACCATCGACAACGACATGGCCGTACTTTTCGGCGAGCGTGACGAAATCACCCTCCGGATCGATGACACACTGCTGAACCCATTGCGCGCTCTGTTCGAGCAGGCGTCGCAACAGATGCGATTTGCCCGAGCCCGAATTGCCCTGCACGAGAAGGCGCGTTGCCAGAAGCTCTTCCAGATCGAGCATGGCTCTCGCGCCGGCGGGCGCCGCTCCCATGTCGATGTCGACCTTCATCTACTCTCCAGATGCGCTAGTGATTCCGCGCTCGAACCGGCGCGCGGACTCTCTTAGCATCGGTCCACACCTTCAATGCATGGTTTTCGGCGGAAACCCACAGTTCGTTTGCTCGGCAACCCGCGTTCAACTCGCCGGCGCAGGCTCTCGAACAGCGTCGTCCTTGCTCTGTTTGCTCAATGTCAACACCAGGAACGCGGCGATGAGGCACAGGATGCCGGCGACGAGGAAAGCCGGGAGATAGGTGGCATATTCCGTGCGGACAAATCCGCCGCCATAGGCCGCCGATGCGGCGCCGAGCTGGTGCCCGGCGAAGATCCAGCCGAATACGAGTCCTGCCTTCTCCCGGCCAAAACGCTCGCTCGCGAGCTTGACCGTCGGCGGCACGGTGGCGATCCAGTCGAGACCATAGAACATGGCAAAGAGCGAGAGGCCATAGAAGGAAAAATCCGAATAGGGCAGATAGAGCAGCGAGAGGCCGCGCAAACAATAATACCAGAATAGCAGCCATCGGTTGTCGACCCGGTCCGAAAGCCAGCCCGACCCGATGGTGCCAAAAAAATCGAAAAAGCCCATCATGGCAAGGACGCTCGCTGCTCCCACCGCGGCAAGACCGTAGTCGCCGCACAGCGCGACGAAATGTGTGCCGATAAGGCCGTTGGTGCTCGCGCCGCAAACGAAGAAGGTGGCAAAGAGCACCCAGAATGTGGAACTGCGACGCGAAGCCTCCTTCAACGCGAGCAGCGGCATCGTGATCAGTGACAGCAGCCCGCCTGTTACCGCTACGGTGGTTGCGACATCCTTATCGCCATAGGCCGGCAGCCCGACATCCGACGGACGGTCGCGCATCAGGAAGAAGACACCCACGACGGCAACAAGCAGCATGGCACAGATGAGCATGATGGCCGTGCGCCAACCGTAGGTTTCGCTTAACGAAGCCATCAGCGGCATGAAGACCAATTGGCCCGTGGCGGAACTCGCAGTCAGCATGCCGAGCACCAGCCCGCGCCGATCCGTGAACCAGCGCGTGGCGACTGTTGCGCCAAGCACCATCGCCGTAAGGCCGGTACCTAAGCCGACGAGAATGCCCCAGAGGAGAACCAGTTCCCAAATCCGCGTCATTGCCAGCGAGGCAAACAGGCCTGTCGTAATGAGAATCAATGCCACGCAGACGACGCGCCTGACGCCAAAATAGTTCATGAAGGCAGCGGCGAACGGCCCCATCAGGCCGAACAGCAGAAGACGGATGGAAAACGCCGTGGCGATCTGCTCCGTCTCCCAACCGAACTCCTTTTCGAGCGGCACGATCAGCACGCCGGGCGCCCCCACCGCAGCGGCGGTCACCAGCATGGTGAGGAATGTGACTGCAACAACGACCCAGCCGTAATGAATATTGCGGCGGGCGAGCAAAGCGGCGACAGGAGTGGAGATCATCGTCTGACTTTCGGAAAGGATGATGGTATGGCGATTAGATCAAAGGTGCGGAGGGCAGGTCGAGAAGATCGAGCTTGCCGCCGCTCAGCCGCTGGCGTGTACGCTCGCTGCCGGTCAGTTCGTGCGGTGCGCCGAGCGCAATCGCGCTGACACGATCCAATCGCTCGACCTGCTCCAGCGAAAGGGCAAGCGAAGCAGCGGCGATATTGTCGCGGAACTGATCGAGAGTCTTCGGACCGATGATCGGCAAGACACCCTTGGCGGCGACCCATGCGATACCCACCTGGCTCGGCGTCACGTCCATCTCCGATGCGATTGCAATCACTTCGTCAATGATCGCCGTGCGCTGGGCGCTATCTTCGTGTTGAATGACAACGCCGAGGCCCGTTGCGCGACCTTCTTCACCCTTGCGGTATTTGCCGGTCAAAAGTCCGCCGCCAAGCGGTGACCAGCCAACGATCCCCAAACCGAAGCCGCGTGCCATCGGCAAAAGTTCACGGTCGGCGGTACGCTCGACGAGACTGTATTCGGTCTGGAGGCCGACGATCGGCGACCAGCCACGCAGGGCGGCGATGGTTGCACCGCTGGCGACGCGCCATGCCGGAAAATTGGAAAAACCTGCATAGACTATCTTGCCGGCGCGAACGAGGTCTTCAAAGCCGCGGACAATCTCGTCGATCGGGGTCATATCGTCGGACATGTGGGCCCAGAGAAGGTCGATGCGGTCAGTTTTCAGGCGCTTCAGGCTTGCGTCCACCGCCTGTATCATGGATTTGCGGCTGTTGCCGACGACCGAAGGTCCGGCATTTGCTGAAGCGCCGTGCGAATATTTGGTGGCGAGAACGAAATTGTCGCGTTCTGATGCGATGAGGTCCGAGAGTATGCTTTCGGACTGGCCGAACTGGTAGCTGTCCGCCGTGTCGATGAAATTGCCGCCAGCCTCGACATAGGCGTCGAATATCTCCTTGGCGATGTCAGCAGTGGAGCCGTAACCCCACCCGGTACCGAAATTGCCAGTGCCAAGCGCGAATTCCGATACCCGAAGGCCCGTGTGAGTGCCGAAAAGCTTGTAGCGCATAAAGTGCTCCTGTGCGGGCTTGTTGCAAGCCGCATTTAGATGACGATCGTAATAGTTGACTATAAATGACGTCCATCATATAAAAAGTCAACAAGGATTTTTGCGAGGGTGATTTCATGCGAGTGAGCAAGGAACAGGCGGCCAGGAACAGGGACCGCATCATCGAAGTTGCAAGCCGCGAATTTCGCGACAAGGGATTTGACGGGATCGGGGTCGCCGACCTGATGAAAAGCGCCGGCCTCACCCATGGCGGGTTCTATGGCCATTTCGCTTCGAAGGATGATTTGATTGCCGAGGCCTGCGCGGCTTCGATGGATCGCTCGGCGGAAAAATGGGCGGAGCTGGCCAACAGATCGCCGGACGAGGCCTTCGCGGCCCTTACCAATGCCTATCTCCTGAAAGACCACCGCGACCATCGGGAAACAGGCTGCACCATGGCCGCGCTTGCGCCCGACATTGCCCGGCAGAGCGGACGCGTGCGCGAGCGCTTCACGCGTGGGACGAGTGCGCTCCTCGACATTCTGGCAAGGCTGGTACCGGGCGCTTCAGCAGGGGCGAAACGGGAGCGAGCGCTTGCCACGATGGCAGGCCTTGTCGGCACGCTGGTTCTGTCGCGTGCCGTCAACGATCCGGAATTTGCCGATGAGATCCTTGCTGCGGGGCAGGCGGCCTTCGGCAAAAAGGACTGAACAATCGCTCGCGAAGCGAGCGATTAAGGATTACCGCCCAGGCCGGCCGGTCTTGCCTGGACGCCGTTTCTTGCGCGCATCATCCGCATCTTCGTACGAACCGACGCCTGTACGCTCACGCCGTATAATTTGGTGGTCGTTTCTGTTCGTGCCCGTGAAGGCGGGCTTTTGCGGCACCGCGCCGACCACTGGCTTTTCCGTTCGACCGACGGTCATCTCGTCGAGCGTATTCTTGCGGAAAACGCCGAGTGGACGCGTGGTATCGCCGCCCATCTCGTCGAGATGCGGTTTGCGGAAGAGTTGCGAGCTCTGGTCGTCCTCGTCAGTGACGACGCGGTGCATCGCCCTTCCGGCATTATGTCGGCCCTTGGTACGTCCGGTAGCCGGGCTCTCCAGTTCGACCTCGCGCGCCATCGGATCGTCGGCAATCGCCAGTTCCGTTTCGCGCAGTCGCTTGATCTCGTCGCGCAACCGCGCTGCTACTTCAAAGTCCAGGTCGTCGGCTGCCTCGCGCATCTGTCGCTCAAGATGTTCGAGATGCGACTTCAGGTTGTTGCCGATCATCGCGCCAGATTCGGCAAAGCCCGAAATGTCAGCACGGACATGGTCGCGTTCATAAACACTGTCGAGAATGTCGGCGATGTTCTTCTTGACGCTGGCAGGCGTGATGCCGTGCTCTGTATTGTAGGCTTCCTGCTTTTCGCGGCGGCGGTTTGTTTCCGCCATCGCCCGCTCCATGGAGCCGGTAATGTGGTCCGCATAGAGGATGACCTTGCCGTCGATATTGCGGGCGGCGCGGCCGATCGTCTGGACCAGCGAGGTTTCGGAACGCAGGAATCCTTCCTTGTCGGCATCGAGAATGGCGACGAAGCCGCACTCGGGAATATCGAGGCCCTCGCGCAGCAGATTGATGCCGACCAGAACGTCGAAGGCGCCGAGCCGCAGATCACGCAGGATTTCGATGCGCTCCAGCGTATCGATATCCGAATGCATATAGCGAACCCGAATGCCCTGCTCGTGCAGATATTCGGTGAGGTCTTCGGCCATGCGCTTGGTCAGAACGGTAACGAGTGTGCGATAGCCCTTTGCCGTCGTCTCGCGAATTTCGCCTAGCACGTCATCGACCTGGCTCTTCGCGGGGCGCACCTCGACCGGCGGATCGATGAGGCCTGTTGGACGGATCACCTGTTCCGCAAAGACACCGCCGGATTCTTCCATCTCCCAGTTGCTGGGTGTCGCCGAGACGGCAACGGTCTGGGGCCGCATGGCGTCCCACTCTTCGAAGCGAAGCGGCCGGTTGTCCATGCAGGACGGCAGGCGGAACCCGTACTCGGCCAACGTGGCCTTGCGGCGGAAGTCGCCTTTATACATGGCGCCGATCTGCGGAATGGTAACGTGGCTCTCATCGATGAAGACCAAGGCGTTGTCCGGAATATATTCGAACAGCGTCGGCGGCGGCTCACCGGGTTTGCGGCCGGTCAGATAGCGCGAGTAGTTTTCGATGCCGGCGCAGGAGCCGGTGGCCTCCAGCATTTCGAGATCGAACGTGCAGCGCTGTTCGAGGCGTTGCGCCTCGAGCAGGCGTCCGGCCGCGTTAAGTTCGACAAGACGATGCTTGAGTTCTTCCTTGATCGACCGGGTGGCCTGGTTCAGCGTCGGCCGAGGCGTCACGTAATGCGAATTGGCGTAGATCTTGACCGAGCGCAAATCGCCCGTCTTCTGACCGGTTAGCGGATCAAATTCGGTGATGGCTTCAATCTCGTCGCCGAACATGGAAATGCGCCAGGCGCGATCCTCCAAGTGTGCCGGGAAGAGTTCGATCGTGTCACCGCGAACGCGGAACGAGCCACGGGTGAAATCCATGTCACGGCGCTTGTATTGCTGCGCCACGAGGTCGGCGAGCAGGGCCCGCTGGTCAAGACGGTCACCGATCTTCATTTCGAAGGTCATGGCCGTATAGGTTTCGACCGAGCCGATACCATAGATACAGGACACCGAGGCGACGATGATGACGTCATCGCGTTCGAGCAGTGATCGCGTCGCCGAATGGCGCATGCGGTCGATCTGTTCGTTGATCGACGATTCCTTCTCTATGTAGGTATCCGAGCGTGGAACGTAGGCTTCCGGCTGGTAGTAATCGTAGTAGGACACGAAGTACTCTACCGCATTGTTTGGAAAGAACGATTTGAACTCGCCGTAAAGCTGCGCCGCCAGTGTCTTGTTGGGCGCGAGGATGAGAGCCGGTCGTTGGGTTTCCTCGATCACCTTGGCCATGGTGAAGGTCTTGCCGGAACCGGTTACCCCGAGCAGGACTTGGGTGCGGTCGTCGTCCTTGATGCCGGAAACAAGATCCTGAATTGCCGTCGGCTGGTCGCCCGACGGTTGGAAATCGGTTTCCATGCGGATCTGGATGCCACCCTCGGATTTTTCTGGACGTGCCGGACGATGCGGCTGCCACGCGGTCCCATTCTTGAACAGCGGATTGCCGCTTTCGATCAGCGCCGCGAGCGCCGCAACGGTAGCGGTGGCACCGCCGGGCGCGATATTGCCGGCGTCTTCGAGCCCGATATCGAGGCCCGCAACGGGATTGAGGCCGGCGGCGGCGCGCGTCTTCGGATCGGTCGACCCGCCGATCGACGTGCCGCGCGATGTTCGCGATGCACTGGACTGGGGCTTCGCGCCCTGCTTAGGCTTTGCACGTGCCGGCTTGGCTTTGGTTGACGCTTCGCTGATCTGATTTGCCCAATCGCTGATCGAACCGGAGAGCGGGGTGCCTTCCAGTTCAGGTTGGGGCGCTTCGCCGAAACCGCTCACATTGTATTTGTCGGGAGATTTAGCCATTCGTCGCATATGGTAAGAGTCCGGCAAAATGGAAAGGGTGGAGCGGCGAAAACTGACACGCTCCTGACAACAGGTTGTCAGGAGTTCCCGTCAAATAATCAGGACGCATCAAGTTGCCGAATGCGCGGACGATCATCAGCTGTAGCGGATTTTGAGGCCTAGAATGGTGAGAATGAGCAGGAACGTGATGCCGTTGGCCATGATCACCGGCCAGGAACCGATCATCACGCCGTAGAGGAGCCAAAGGAAGACCCCGAGCATGAGCGAAGCGTTGGTGACAATTGAGATGCTTGCCGTCTCGCGATGCCGCACGATCTTGAGGATCTGCGGGATCCAGCCCACGGTTGTGATCACGGCAGCAAGGCTACCGATAAGTTCGATATGGAGCGGCACGGAACGGATCTTTCGAAGGATATAACGCGATCAATATATGAGCTGATTTTTCCTTGAAATACAGCGGAATAATGGCGCCAAGCTTTGCATGCGACAATTATTTTCATGCAACGCGACAAGTAAGTGGCGCGGGCTATTCGCCAACGCCGTTGCGTGCGATCATGGAAGGGCCAATCCAGGCTGTGGACGATGGTCATACGATCAGTGGATCGCGTCCCATGCCGAGGTGCAGGTCGTGACCGTCATAGGCATGTGCCGCGGCTTCTTCCTCGTTGAGTTCAACCCCAAGCCCGGGTTCGTATGACGGGATCACGTAGCCGTCCTCCCACTGGATCGGCTTCTTCAAGATTTGCGCATGGAAGCCCCCGAAGCCCTGGATGCATTCAAGGATCAGGAAGTTGGGGCTACAGGTGGAAAGTTGGATATTGGCGGCTCCAACGATTGGCCCACAATAGAGGTGAGGCGCAATCTGTGCATGGAAAGTCTCCGCCATGCCCGCAATCTTCTTGGCTTCGAGAATGCCGCCCACACGGCCGAGATTCATTTGCAGGATATTTGCACCCCTATTGACCAGGAGGCGCTGGAATTCGTACTTCGTCGTCAGGCGCTCACCAGCCGCGATGGGGATCGATGTGTGCTGCTGCACATAGCCCATATTCTCCGGCATATCCGGTGGCACCGGCTCCTCGAGCCAGAGCGGATCATAGGGCTCGAGTCGTTTCGCCAGCCTCACGGCGCTAGTGGGTGTCATCTGCCCGTGCGTGCCGAACAAGAGGTCGGCTTTCGCGCCAACGGCTTCGCGCACGAGGCGAACGAATTTCTCGCCAAGTTCGAGTTGTTCCAGCGAAAGCTGGCGCGGGTCGAATGAAGTGTAGGGTGCAACCGGATCGAACTTCACCGCGGTGTAGCCCTCGGCCACATATTCGGCGGCGCGCTCTGCCGACGCTTCCGCATTCCAGTAGATGGCCGAAGTCTCGCCGAGTTCGGGTCTCGGATAAATATAGGTGTAGCTGCGCAGGCGCTCATGCACCTTGCCGCCAAGCAATTCGTAGACCGGCTTCCCGGCCTCCTTGCCGATGATGTCCCAGCAAGCCATTTCGAGCGCCGAGACCGCTCCCATGACGGTGACATCAGGACGTTGGGTAAAGCCGCTCGAATAGGCGCGGCGGAAAAAGCGCTCGATGTGGTGGGGATCTTCGCCCACGAGCCAACGCTCGGCCACGTCTTCGATGACCTTGCGCATGACCTGCGGGCTGATCGTTGAATTATACGCTTCGCCATAGCCGACGACGCCGGAATCGGTTGTCAGTTTGACGAAGAGAAACCACGTGCCGCCGAATGACGGCGGCGGATTGCCAACCACGAAGGTCTTGACGTCGGTTACTTTCATGGCCCCCTCCGGAACGTTCGTTGCCGTGCCAGACTAAGCCGAGGGCGATGCGAAACCGAAACCGCGCAACGACCCGCAATGTCGGGTTTCTGACAGTTCGGTGCCCGGGCCCCTTTTCAATCCGGCAACCGCCCCGCATCATGGCGAAAGCAAATCATTTACGGAGACGGCAATTGACCGAAGAGATGAAGCCAATCGGCGAACTCACCCTGCGCACGCTCGCGATGCCGGCGGACGCCAACGCGGCCGGCGACATTTTCGGTGGCTGGGTCATGGCGCAAATGGACTTGTCGTGCGGTATCAGGGCCGCGGAACGGGCACGAGGTCGGGTGGTCACCGCCGCGGTAAAGGAAATGGCGTTCGCCAAGCCGGTCAAGATCGGCGATACGCTCTGTGTCTATACGCATATCGCCCATGTTGGCCGCACCTCGATCATCCTCAAGGTCGAGGCGTGGGCGCAGCGCTATCTCTCCGATCTGATGGAACTCGTCACCCATGCCGACTTCGTTATGGTCGCACTCGACAAGGATGGAAAGCCGACACCCGTCCCGAAGGAGGCCTGAGCGATTAGCTCTGGCTGCCGATCATATACCGATCCCAGAAACCGGCCGCGGATTCAATCTGCTCGACAACGTCGATCCAGAGGCCGGAAGGATCATGAAAGCCAAAACGGCGCTGGCCAAAGGGTTCGTCGGTCAGAGGATATTCGATGGTCAAGCCCGTTGATGCAATGGCGTCGAACGCTTCCTGCGCATTTTCGACCTGCAACTCGAAACACATTCCGGTTCCGCCGAACTTTTCCGGTCCGGGCGGGGCAGATGGGTGGTCGGGCGTCATGAAAGCGATGGTTGCTGATTGGTCTTCGGTCATGAGGTAGGAAAACCAGGTGCTATCGAATGCGCTGATGAAGCCGAGATGCTTTATCCAGAAGTCGCGGCAGGCCTCTTTTCGGTCGGTGACAATGATGGGATAGCGGTCAGCGAAGCGCATGCGGGTTCTCCTCCTCGAATGGACTGTTGCACTTAAAGTGGATCCTCGAGGCGCAAACGCAACCCCAAATTGTCAGGAGTGTTGGGACGACCAATCAGACAATGGTGATGCCAAAAATCATTTCATTTTTGGCTGGAACCACTTCATCTTACGGCAGGGCAATGATTTGGAGATGGGCGGCGTGGCTTTCTTCGGGGCTATTCGGGACTATTCCCGCCAGCGCGATGCGGCGGACAGTGCAAAGGTCGATTTTGTCGAGCTCTTCTTCGATCTCGTTTTCGTTTTCGCGATAACGCAAATATCGCACTTTCTTCTGCATGATCTCACCCTCAAGGGCCTGGCAGAAAGCACGCTCTTGCTCACGGCGGTCTGGTGGGTGTGGGTCTATACCATGTGGGTCACCAACTGGCTCGATCCCGCGACCGCGCCCGTGCGGACCATGCTGTTCGTACTGATGCTTGCCGGACTCGTGCTCTCCACGTCGATCCCGGCCGCCTTTGCCGGTCGCGGCATGATTTTTGCGTTCGCATATGTCGCGATGCAGCTTGGACGCACCCTGTTCATGTTGTGGGCCGTCCGCCATCATAACTCCACCAACTACCTGAATTTCGTACGCATTACCGTGTGGCTCATCGTTTCTGCGATCTTCTGGATCGCAGGCGGTGCAGCCCTTCCCGAATATCGCTTGCCTATCTGGACCGTTGCGCTGGCAATCGAAATCCTTGGGCCCGCTGCCGGATTTTGGGTCCCGCGTATTGGCGCGTCGAGCACCACCGGCTGGAACGTCAGCGGCGACCACATGGCCGAACGGGCGGCGCTTTTCATCATCATTGCGCTTGGCGAATCCATTCTCGTTTCCGGTGCAACGTTTTCGGAAGAAGAGTGGAGCCTGGTTTCGTTTGCGGCCTTCCTGACCACCTTCGTTGCGTCCGTTGCCATGTGGCTGATCTATTTCAACGTCGGCCAGTCGGCAGCCCATCACAAGATCGCAGAAACCGATGATCCCGGACGAATGGCACGCCTCGCCTATACCTACGTCCATGTGCTTCTGGTTGCGGGAATCATCGTCGTCGCGGTTTCGGACGAGTTGATATTGGACCATCCGCTCGGCCACGCCGAAGCGGCCGTCATCTGGACCTCGATCGGAGGGACAGCTCTCTATCTCGTGGGCAACCTTCTCTTCAAGCGCTACGTCAACGGCCGAGTGCCGCTCTCCCACCTGGTGGGACTGGGGCTTTGTGCTGGATTGGCGGTCATTTGCCCAGCGCTTTCACCCTTGGCGATAGGTGCCGCAACCAGCATGATCCTGATCATCGTCACCATCTGGGAATATTGGAGCTACACGCAGCGCAAGCAGCAATGATCAGCGACAGGCGCGGTGGCCGCGCCGCTGCATCAGGTCGAAATGGAAATGCGTACTGTGGAAGCGGTCGTAACCGGGCCCGAGCACGGTCGTGAAATAGTCGCAGGCATCCGAACGCACAGTATTGAGAAGACCGCGTTGGCGAAACGAGAACAGCCCGGGCTTTTCGACCTCGATTTCGCGGCCATTGTTGAGCGTGATCTTGGCAATATCGAGCGCGTTGCCCTTGGCGTGTTCGGACATGGGGCGGCCGCGCTGGCTGCTCATGGTACGGCACGAATAGCTCGACGCCTGATGGATCGTGTTGATTCCCGAAAGGTAGCGCAGCCGCGTCGATGGCGAGAGATCGCCCTTGACCCAGCGCGCCAGCGCCAGCGTCATCTGGCAATTCAGCGTCGCGGTCGGTTTCAGTTTGATGTTGCCGCTGGCAAAGCCGCTGACTGCAAGTGGGTGGTCGATGCGGCAGGCTCCTCCATCGTTGATGGCAGGCTTCTCTTGAAACACCACGCCGAGCTTCTTGAGTTCCGTGCGGCAGGCGAGTTCACCGCCGGACATGCCGAGAATGCTTTCGCCACGGGCGATCGGATCACGTATGGCATTGGGATAGCTATAGTTTTTAAGGTAACCATAGCTTTTGTCATCATCCGACGGGGGTTCCATTTCGGGGAGGGAATAGGGCTTGGTTTCGCCTAGTCGGGGAATTTCAGGCGTTGCTTCTGGTTGCTGCAAGGTCGGCGCTGGATCGTTCGGTTCACCTGCCGTCTGATTGGTGTCGGGCACCGAGATGATGTCGGGTGATGGATTTGCCACCTGGTCCGTTGCGGGACTTTCGAGGGTTTGGGTTTCGACGGCGACCTGATTTTCCTCGCTGGCGAGCGACCGGCTGGCAACGGCCGTATCCGAACCGCTCCCGACATCCGCCATGGGACGACGCACCTCATCCATGCCGCAGCCACCAAGGGTCGTCGACACAGACAGAAGCAGTATCGCGGTTAAGCGCCTGGAGCGCACAGCGGACGACAACGCACAACTCATGTCACCACATCCCATTGCCCGGAAAGGGCGCAGCTACGCGCGAAAGTAGAGAAAAATCGTAAAGGAAAGGTCAGCGGGTTCTTAAGGTTTGGGTTCGAAATGTGACGTTCGAGCAAATGGCTTGATTTTGCTGCAATTAGCGGTGCAATTAGCCCGCCGCAGCCAACACCGAATGTCCCCTTGAAAGAGCGATCATGCCGAATTTTCTATCGCAATCCATTGCGCCCATTTTCTTGCTTATTGCTTCCAATGTCTTCATGACTTTTGCCTGGTACGGCCACCTGAAGTTTCCAACAGCGCCGCTGGCGCAGGTGGTATTCATCAGTTGGGGCATTGCGCTGATGGAATATTGGCTGGCCATTCCGGCCAATCGCATCGGCCACACGGTTTATTCGACCGCCGAACTCAAGACGATGCAGGAGGTGATCACGCTGGTCGTCTTCAGCCTGTTCTCGATCTTCTATCTCAAGGAATCGTTCACCTGGCAGCACGTTGCCGGTTTCGCCCTTATTGCGGTCGGCGCGACGTTGATCTTCAAGGCGTGACTGCAGCTCTGTTGCGCAAGAGAGGGATCAGCTCGACGGCGATCATCGAGGCAAAGATGAGGCCGCAGCCGACGATGCCTTGAAGCGTCAAGCGCTCTCCGAGCAGAATGATGCCGAAGATTGCGGCGAACAGCGCTTCGGATGACAGCATGATGGCGGCCTGTGGTGCAGTCGTAAACCGCTGACCGACAGCCTGCAATGTGAAACCCACACCGGAAGATAGGACGCCCGCGAAAATAAGCTCTGGGCCTGCCGCAATAATCGAAAACAGTTCGTTGCGCTCGGTCGTCAGGGTGACGATAAGCCCGAGCGCGCCGCAAACCAGGTATTGGACGAGGCAAAGCATGATGGGTCGGCCGCTTTGTATGCCGATGCGATTGATGAAGATAATCTGCAAAGCCCAGAAAACGGCACAGCCGACAATGAGCCAGTCGCCGATGGTCAATCCATCCAGCCTACCGCCTGAGAGCAGATATATTCCCGCAAGCGCGGTGATGGCGCAGGGCCAAACGACGGGGTGCGGCCACTGCCGGAAGAGAAAGACACCGAGGACCGGCACCATCACAACATAGAGCCCGGTCAGAAATCCGGCGTTCGTGACGGACGAAGTGACCATGCCGACCTGCTGCAGGGCAGCACCTGAAAACAGCAGGAGGCCGATGAACACAAAGCCGAAATAATCTTGCCCTGTCAGGGACTGGCGTGCGTTCTTTGCCTCGCGAAAGGCGAGAGGCGCGACGGTCAATGCTGCCAGAAAAAACCGGATCGCGACGAACATGAACGGCTTGACGCTCGCCATGGCTGTCGATTGGGCAACGAAACCGAAGCCCCAGATGGCTCCGGCAAGCAGCAACAGAACATTGGCCCGGCCATGCGTCATGACGATCCCACAAAAATTGGCGCGGTTACATCAAGTCCGCAATGGCAAACTCCTCTAAACGTTGCAACCGGTTACCGCAAGGCGCTTAACTCGCGTGCGCCCGCGTCAATCGAATGATCTTGCCGTCTGCTTCGTCGGTGAGGAGATAGACCGAGCCATCCGGCCCCACCCGCACGTCGCGGATGCGTCCAAATGCGTCCTTCAACAGGCGTTCCTCGCTGCCGATCTTGCCGTGCTCATCGCGATCAAGCCGCACGAGCGTTGCGAATTTCAAGGAGCCGACGAGAAGGTCACCCTGCCACTCCGGGAACATCTTGCCTTGATAGACGGCAAGGCCGGAGGGGGCGATGGAGGGGTCCCAGTAATAGAGCGGCTGTTCGTAGCCCGCGGCCTTGGTTCCCTTGCCGATCTTTGCGCCGGAATAATCCTTGCCGTAGCTGATCACCGGCCAGCCGTAGTTCTTGCCCGCCCGGGGTTGATTGATCTCGTCGCCACCTTGGGCCCCGTGTTCCACGGTCAAAAGCGATTGCGTGACGGGATCCCAGGTTGCGCCCTGCGGATTGCGGTGACCTTTCGACCAGATTTGCGGCAACGCCTTCTCGCCATCGGCGAAAGGATTGTCAGCCGGCGTGGTGCCGTCGGCATTGATGCGAAGCACGGAGCCTGCTTCGTCCTTGAAGTCCTGTGCACGCTGCCGGTCGCCGCGCTCGCCCATTGTTACAAACAGCTTGCCATCGGGCGCGACAACGATGCGAGACCCGAAGTGCTGACCCTTGTTGGTCTTTTTATGCATCGAGGCAAGTATGATGACACCATCGAGCGCGCCGCCGTTCTCGGTGCGGACAAGTTTGGCGCTCGCGAGGGCAGTGCCGGCGCCTCCCTTGCCTGGCTCGGAGAAGGTGAAATAGATGCGGCCGTTTTCGGTAAAGTCCGGCGCGAGCACGACATCGAGCAGGCCGCCCTGGCCCTTTGCCGCAACCTCCGGTACGCCTGCCACCGGAGCCGAGACCTGACCATCTTTGACGATTCGCATGTTGCCGGTACGCTCCGTGACGAGGAGCGAGCCGTCGGGAAGGAAGGCCATACCCCATGGATGCGCGAGGTTGTGCGCCACCGTCTCGGAGGAGATGCTCACCTTGTCGGTCTTGAATATTTCGGCATGGGCCATCTGAGCACCGAAATAGAGGGCGCTGGCCAGCGCAATGACCATTTTCCGTCGCATCGATGAGGTTCCTTTCATCGTGGGCGTTACTTCGTTTGACGAGTTTGTTTGTGAAATTGAGAACATATTTCGATGCTCCGGTCGTCTCACAGTGATGTGAGTCCTGCGTGAGCCCATGCCAGATATCGTACGAAGCCGTTTGCCGGCACTATTTCCACTTTCTTCGTGAAATTGCCGGAAACGATGCTATATTGAGTGAGGAATGATTGAACGGTTCCGAAGCTGTGAGCTCCGGCGACCGTTTTATTTTTGTGCCGCGTGGCCTCGGTTGAGGCCGTTTCGACACTACAACGAAAGGAGAGGACATGGAAAAGGTCCCGATGACTCAGGCAGGATTTGACAAGCTCAAGGAGGAACTGCGCTGGCGCCAGCAAGAAGAGCGGCCACGCATCATCCAGGCGATTGCAGAGGCGCGCGCTCACGGCGACCTCTCGGAGAACGCTGAGTATCATGCTGCCAAGGAAGCGCAGAGCCACAACGAGGGTCGCGTCGGCGAACTCGAGGACTACACTGCGCGTGCCGAGATCATCGACATTTCCAAGCTCTCTGGCGACAAGATCAAGTTCGGTGCGACGATCCATCTCGTCGATGAAGATACCGAGGAAGAGAGAACCTACCAGATCGTCGGTGACCAGGAAGCTGATCCCAAGGCTGGCCGGATTTCCGTCTCCTCGCCGATCGCGCGTGCTTTAATTGGCAAGAGCGAAGGCGAAACGATCGAAGTTAATGCGCCGGGCGGTGCAAGGTCCTACGAGATCCTCGGCTTCAGATTCGTCTAAGCGGTGTCGTTCGATACCGTGTCCAGCGTCGAGGTGATTGCTCCAAACTTCAAGCGCACGCTTTCGGGCGTCACCTCGACCATCATCCAGCTCATTCCATTGCAGCGTGCAAACGGCCTCAAGATAGCGACCTTGGGGCCGGGCCTGCCCGACGATCTGGCGAAGATCCGTTGGTCGGCTCTGCCTGGTCTGTGGCTAAGGCCGCGAAACCGGCCGTTCCGCATCTGGCATGCCCGGCGCAATACCGAGATGGTTGCCGGGATCCTCATGCACTCGGTCTTGCGCATGAAGCTAAAGCTTCTTTTCACTTCTGCGGCGCAGCGCGACCACAGGTCCTTCACCAAGTGGCTTATCCGGCAAATGAACGCCGTCATTGCGACAAGCGGCAAATCGGGCAGCTTCCTGAAGGTGCCGCACACAGTGATCATGCATGGCGTCGATACTGAGCGCTTCCATCCCCCGCAGGGCGATGCAGACAGCTTCGCCGCCTCGGGACTGCCGGGCGAATACCTCGTCGGGTGTTCCGGGCGGATAAGACCTTCCAAGGGGACCGACCTTTTCGTCGAAGCAATGATCAACCTACTGCCGCAGCACCCCGAATGGACAGCGGTCATGACCGGCCGCACGACGGTGGAAAACAAGGGTTTCGAGCAGGAATTGCGCCAAAAGATTGCTCGCGCCGGGCTGGAGGACCGCATTCTGTTCCTTGGCGAAGTGCCGGACGTGCGCATCTGGTACCGCCGGATGACGCTCTACGTCGCACCGTCGCGTAATGAAGGGTTTGGTTTGACTCCGCTCGAAGCCATGGCGTCGCAGACGGCAGTCGTTGCGAGCGATGCGGGCGCGTACGCGGAAATGATTGCGCCGGGAACGGGAACGGTTGTCCCTGCGGGAGACGGCAACGCGCTTGAAGCCGCGATTGCGCCCTATCTTGCCGATCCAGCGAAGTGCGCTGATGTGGCGACGGCAGGTCTCGTCCATGTCCGGGAGAATTTTCCACTGGAGAAGGAAGCGGGCAAGATCCTCGAGGTCTACGAGACGATGTTTGCCGCCGGATCGCGGCGGTGAAGACCGCCGCATTGATCATCCATCTCGAGCGAGCGGAAAAGCGCGGCGAACACGTGCGAGCGCTGATCAAGCGCCTGCCGATCGAGGCAGAAATCATCGATGCCATCGACGCCAAGGAGATGAGCGCCGGCGAAATCGATTCGATCTATTCCCGATCGCTGCACAAGCCGCACTATCCCTTTGCGCTTCGTCCCTCGGAAATTGCCTGCTTCCAGTCGCACCGCAAGGCGTGGGCGACGATCGCCGAACGCAATCTCGACGCCGGACTGATCATCGAGGACGATGTCGATATCGACGATGAGGCGTTTACGGCGCAACTGGAACTTGCTCTCGGCAGCATCCAGCCCAATGACTATATCCGCTTTCCCCGTTGGACGAGGGGCGAGCAAGGTCCCACGATTGCCCGCAAGGATGGTCACTCTATCATGGAGCCGCGCCTGCCGGGGCTCGGAATGCAAATGCAACTCGTCGGTCGGGAAGCAGCAGCATCCCTCCTCAAAGCGACCGAACGCTTCGACCGGCCGGTTGATACGACCATCCAGATGCGCTGGCTGCACCCGGTACGTATCCTCTCGGCCCGGCCTATAACTATTCGCGAGATCGATTTTGACCTTGGGGGAACAGTCGTTCAGGGCAAAGACAAAAGCCTGGGCGGGCGGCTGAAGCGGGAAATCCTGCGACCATACTACAGGGTTGCCTTGAACCTCTACAGCCGTTTGCGACGGGCCTAGAGCACCATCAGGGGTTCGTTCTTGACCGATCGGATCGTGAGGGACGTCCGAACAGAATCAACATTCGGCGTCGAGGTCAGTTCCTCGATGACGAAATTCTGAAACGTGGAAAGATCGCTGGCCACGCAATGGAGCAGGAAGTCCGATTCACCCGAAACCATCCAAGCGCGGCGCACGAGTGGCCAGTTTTGCGTCTTTTCGGCAAAATTCTTCAGGTCGGCGTCTGATTGGCGGTGCAGGCGAATCATGCAGAAGGCGACAATGTCCTGACCGAGCACCGAACCATTCAAGATCGCCCGGTACCCCTGGATGATGCCGCTTTCCTCGAGTTTGCGCACACGGCGCAGGCAGGGTGGTGCCGAGATGCCGACGCGTTCGGCGAGCTCCACATTGGTAATGCGGCCATTGTCCTGCAATTGTTTCAGGATTTTCCAGTCGATCGCGTCGAGTTCCGCCTTGAGAGGCATGGTTTGCCTTTATCCTGTCTCACACCGTAAGTGCACTATACATAAGCGATTCCTGCTGCTGTGTAATGCATCCCCCGCTGGTTGCAAACAGCTTCCCCTTATCTTGTCCAGAAGCGGCGCGTAAACAGAATGACGACCGTGACGATTTCTAGGCGCCCCGCAAGCATCAGGTAGCTGAGAACGAGCAGGGAAGGATCGCCAATCGTCGAAAAGTTTCCAGCTGGTCCGATCGTGTCGCCAAATCCCGGGCCGACATTCGAAAGCGCGGTCAGGGCGCCGGTAAACGCCGTCCCGAGGTCATTGCCGAGCATAGCAAGCACGGTTGCGCCGATGACGAGTGAAGCCATGTAGAGGAAGATGAACAACAGGGCCGACTGTGCCACTTCGTCGGTGATTTCCGATTTTCCATAGCGCATCTTCACGATGGCGTTGGGCAGGATCAGCCGTGTCAGGCTTGCCGATGCGAGCTGCCAGAGAATGATGAGGCGGTTGATCTTGATTCCGCCAGAGGTTGAGCCGGAGCAACTGCCGATAAACGTTACGAGAAAGAATATGCCGAGGGCTTCTGCGCCCCAGAGCGTGTAGTCCTCGGTGGCAAAGCCAGTCGTTGTGATGACCGACACGAGATTGAACGTTGCCGCAATGATCGCATCGGCAAGGCCAATTCCAGTCTCCAGCATCAATCCCGCGGCAAGAATGGCGCTGAAGCCGATAATGATGATGAAGAAGAGCGTCACTTGCGGATCGCCGATCGACATGCGGCGTTGCGGCATCGCCGCCTTGATATAGAGCACGAACGGCAAGGCGCCGAGGATCATGAACACAGTGGCGATAATCAGGATGGCGCGGTTATGGGCATAGAACCCAAGCGATGAATCGTGCGTCGAGAAGCCGGCGGTGGCAACGGTCGTCATGCCATGGTTGATGGCGTCGAACATGCCCATCCCGGCGGCGAAATAAAGGATTGTACAGAGGAGCGTGAGGCTGACATAGGCGAGGATGATGCCAGTCGCAATCTGATGAATGCGTGGGAGTATCTTTTCCGACTTGTCCGACGATTCCATGTGCAGGAGCTGGATGCCGCCGACACGCAGCGAGGGCAGCAGGAGCAAACCCAAGCCAATGAAGCCGAGGCCGCCGAACCAGCACAGCATCGAGCGCCAGAGGAGGATGCCCCGCGGCATTTTATCGAGCCCGGTCAGGACCGTCGCGCCTGTTGCGGTAATGCCGGACATCGACTCGAAGAACGCCTTGATAATGCTGATCGGCAGGGGCGAGAAGATGAAGGGAAGGGCGCCAAACACTGCCGCAGTGAGCCAGAGCGCGACGATCAGCAGGAATCCGAGGCGAGGCGTAAACCGGATATCGGGATTGTGGGTTGCAAGGCTCGTCAGCCAGCACAGAACGGCGGTGAGAACCGCCGATTGGACAAACACCGGCCAATCGCGATTGCCGATATGCAGGTCGATGAGCGCCGGTATGAGCATCGTCGCTGCCATGACGAGGCCGAACCGTGCGCAGATGTTGATGATGGTGCGAAAAATGGAGTTGACCTCCCTCCGTCAGAAATCGGTCGCTATGGTGGGGGAAACGGTTTTGGTCCGCATTTTGACATCTTGCGTTTCATAACTGGTTCGTGCAGACCGCACAATGGAGCGAAGGTGCCGCCGAACAGCAGCAAGCTGTGGCTAACCTGCCTATGTTTTGGACAGACCTTGCAACGACGGGGGCTGAACCACTACCTTATGGCGGTCCAACGCGAGCTCCGGCTCGTGCCATCTTTTGTGGGATCAATTCAAGGTCTTGTTATGTCGAAGCGCCATGTGCCCGTCCTCATTATCGGTTCCGGTCCCGCCGGCTACACGGCGGCGATCTATGCGGCGCGCGCCAACCTGAAACCGCTTATCGTCGCCGGCCTGCAGCAGGGCGGCCAGTTGATGATCACCACCGATGTCGAGAACTATCCGGGCTACGCCGATCCGGTGCAGGGTCCCTGGATGATGGAGCAGATGCGTATCCAGGCCGAGCATGTCGGGGCCGAGATTGCGCACGACATCATTACCGAGGTCGACCTGTCGGTGCGCCCGTTCCGGCTGACGGGCGATGGCGGAACGCAGTATACCTGTGATGCATTGATCATCGCCACCGGCGCGCAGGCGAAGTGGCTCCGCATTCCAACCGAACAGAGTTTCATGGGCTTTGGCGTCTCGGCCTGCGCCACCTGCGACGGCTTCTTCTATCGCAACAAGGACGTCGTTGTCGTCGGCGGCGGCAATACGGCTGTCGAGGAAGCGCTTTACCTTGCCAATCTTGCAAAGTCGGTGACGATCGTGCATCGCCGCGACCAGTTCCGCGCGGAAAAAATCCTGCAGGACCGGCTGTTCAACAAGGAAAACGTCACGGTCATCTGGGACAATGTTATTGACGAAATCACCGGCACGGAAGCGAAGGCACCCTTGCCGGCTTCAGTGTCGGGCGTTCGCCTGAAGAACATCAAGAGCGACGAATTGACCGACCTGAAAACGGATGGCGTGTTCGTTGCTATCGGCCATGCGCCGGCCGTAGAGCTCTTCAAGGGCAAACTCAAGCATAAGCCGAACGGCTATTTGTGGACGGCGGCAGATTCCACCGCAACCGATGTGCCAGGCGTCTTTGCCGCGGGCGATGTCACGGACGACATCTACCGTCAGGCGGTCACCGCGGCAGGCATGGGCTGCATGGCTGCACTTGAAGCCGAGCGCTGGCTGGCAGCTCAGGAACCAGTTCGCGAAGCTGCTGAATAGCGGCAACTGCCGCGCACCGCGCCGAAGGGCGCGCGAGGGCGCGGCGGGACGTTGAGTGGCGCACCCCCAGAAAATCAAAGATGGTTTTTGGGGCAATGAGCCAAATGGTGCTGGCTGCGATGGCGCGGTCAGAACGGGGAGAAAACTACGCGATGTCGCTTGATTGGGACAAGTTGCGAATATTTCATGCTGCGGCAGAAGCTGGGTCGTTCACCCATGCCGCCGAGACATTGCATCTGTCGCAATCGGCCATATCCCGTCAGGTCAGCGCCCTGGAACAGGACGTCGGCGTTCCGCTATTTCATCGGCATGCGCGTGGTCTCATCCTGACCGAACAGGGTGAAGTGTTGTATCGCACGGCCCACGAAGTTCTCATGAAACTCGAGAACGTTCGCTCGAGGCTCACGGAGAGTAAGGACAGGCCCTCCGGAAAATTGCGTGTGACGACGACAGTCGGCCTTGGTTCAGGCTGGCTGATCGAGCGCGTGCAAGAATTCATCGAGCTCTACCCCGAAGTCCAGTTGCAGTTGCTTCTCGACAATGAAGAGCTGGATTTGACGATGCGTCACGCCGATTGCGCTATTCGCTTGCGCCAGCCGCAGCAACCGGACCTGATCCAGCGCCGCCTCTTCACCGTGCACATGCATGTCTATGCGGCGCCGGGTTACATCGCCAAATACGGCAAGATCGAAAGCATCGAGGAGATCGATTCGCACCGCATCATCAGCTTCGGCGAACCTGCGCCGTCCTATCTGACCAATCTCAATTGGCTGGAGATCATCGGCCGATCGGATGGCAACCTGCGGCCCGCGGTGCTGCAGATCAACAATCTTCTGTCGATCAAGCGTGCGATCCAGAAGGGCGTCGGCATAGGCGTCCTTCCGGATTACATGGTCGAGAAGGATTCGACCCTCGTGCGGCTCCTGCCGGAGATGGAGTTGCCGTCGTTCGATACGTTCTTCTGCTATCCGGAAGGCATCAAGAACGCCGCCAAGCTCCACGTTTTCAGAGATTTCCTGTTTTCGAAGGCACGTACCTGGTCCTACTAGAGCCGATTTTTGCTGTTCTTTCTCTGCCGAGAAATTATAGTGGACGTGAGGGCACCTTCGAAGGGCCGGCGTGGCGCCGGTGCGGTGTCCTATGCATGCAACTGCACACATTTCGCTTGCCCTTTGCTGTTCCCTTCTTACGTCTGGCGATGGTCGTGCTGAAACGCCGGCGGTCATTGCCTCCGCCAATTTCGATTTCATCGACACGTCCGGGGAACCGAGGGATCAATCGGCGGACCATCAGAGACGGTTGACTGACCTTTCCGATTATCTGCGCGAGCAACTGGCCGAGCAGGGCAAGTTCAAGCTCGTGCCGCTGCCATGTCAGGCGAGCCAGTGCACGGCAACCGATCCGGGCTACGAGGCGCTGTCCGCGATGGCAAGGCAAAATGGCGCGGCCTTCGTCGTCATCGGCGCTGTCCAGAAAACCAGCACGCTCATCGGTTGGCTGCGATATTCCGTGCTGGACGTAAGAGACAGTCGTGCGGTCTGCGGCGAGTTCATCACCTATCGCGGCGATACTGACGAAGCATGGAGACGGGCAGCGAGATTTTCCGCCGGGCAGATCATTCGCCATTGCGGGCTAAACTTGAAGAATTGAACATTTTTTGGGCATTTTGAAGAGCAATTGGCGCGGTATGCATCAGGCGCATGGGTGCAATGCACAATTGGGTGTTGCGAGAAAAGGTCAAAACCTTCATATCCACGTCACTTGCCGGTGCGTCTCCTCCTCCCATTGCGCGCCCGCAAGTGTTCCCCTCTGGAGGTTTTAGCCGGAAACGGCACCTTCAAAACTTAAGGCCGGGCAATTGTCCGGCCTCTTTTCTTTTCAGGGGCATGCTTTTCAGCGATAGAGCTCTTCGCCCTGGATCCCCGCATATAATGCGGCCACCTGTTCGCCATAACCATTGAAGATCTGTGTAGGTACGGTTTCACCCGTGTGCAGGATGCGCTCCTGTGCCTGGCTCCAGCGCGGATGAGCGACGTCAGGATTAACGTTGGCCCAAAACCCATATTCGTTCGATGCAAGGCCCTCCCAGAAGCTGACCGGGCGCTCGTCGGTGAATGTGATCTTGCGGATCGACTTGATCGATTTGAACCCGTACTTCCATGGCAAAGCGAGGCGGAGTGGCGCGCCGAACTGGTTGAGCAAAGGCTTTCCGTAGGCGCCAGTAACCATAAAGGCGAGTTCGTTGGCGGCTTCCGCGATGGTGACGCCTTCCACGTAGGGCCAGGTGTATAGGAACCCGTTCTGGCCGCTCGCCATGGACGGATCGTAGAACGTCTCGAAGCGAATAAATTTGGCAGAAGCAGTCGGCTTTGCCAGCTCCACCAGTTTCGCCAAGGGAAATCCGGTCCAGGGAATGGTCATCGACCACGCCTCGACGCAGCGGTGCCGATAGAGGCGCTCTTCCAGCGGAATTTTTGCCTCAAGTTCAGCAAAGGCGATGATGAACGGCTTTTCTACCATACCACCGATTTCGATATCCCACGGATTGGTTATTAGGTTTTGCGCCTCGGTCCAGATTTCCTTGTCGCCCCCGAATTCGTAGAAATTATTGTATTTGGCGTTGATCTCTTCCGGCGTCAGGCTGCGGTCGAGCTTGTAGGCGGTGTTCTGCTTTGCAGGATAGAGAGCCGGGTTGCCCGCGGGCAGGGGTGCAGCGTGAACTGGCTTTGAAAGGCGGGCGCTCGTAGCGAGCGCCAGTGCGCCAAGACCCCAGGCCTGTAAAATAGCCCGCCGGTTGAGAAACGTCGTTTCGGGCGTCACCAAAGCTTCGGAAATTGCCCATGCGGGCGTGCGATGTATCGCGGCCATAACCACTCCGTACCTGCCATGTCTCGTTGCAAAATACCGAGTAATCGCAATCCGTTGTCACACAATGCCGTGATTGCAGCTGGCAAGAAAAAGGGGCCGTAGCCCCTTTCGTAATATCGTAGTTTATCCGCTCAGCGCAGGCTGGCGCAGAAGCGCTGGATACGCTTGCCGGCTTCCTCGAGGTTGGCGTCGGAGGTTGCATAGGAGATGCGGAAATTCGGTCCGAGGCCGAATGCGGATCCGTGCACTGCGGCGACAGCCTCGGTTGCGAGCAATTCGCTGACGAAATCCTCGTCGGTTTCGATGACCTTGCCTGAAGGAGCCGTCTTGCCGATCGCCGCCGCGCAGGACGGATAGACATAGAACGCGCCTTCCGGCTTCGGACATTCAAGAAGCTTGGTCTGGTTCAGCATTGACACAATGAGGTCGCGGCGCCCTTCGAACGCCTTCTTGAAGATCGGCAGATGTTCCTGGGTTCCATCGAGTGCTTCGACGGCCGCCCATTGCGAAATGGAGCTGGTGCCCGAAGTTTGTTGCCCCTGGACCATGTCCATGGCCTTGATCAATTCGAGCGGCCCGGCCGCATAGCCGATACGCCAGCCGGTCATGGCATAAGCCTTTGATACCCCGTTCATCGTCAGCGTGCGGTTATAAAGATTCGGCTCGACCTGCGCCGGTGTGACGAACTTGAAGTCGCCATAGGTCAGGTGTTCGTACATGTCATCGGTCAGCACCCAGACATGTGGATGACGCATGAGAACGTCGGTCAGCTTCTTCATCTGGTCCCAGCTATAGGCCGCACCCGACGGGTTCGAAGGCGAGTTCATGATGATCCACTTGGTCTTGGGCGTCATTGCGCGCTCCAGATCCTCGGGCTGCAACTTGAATTCGTTCTTCTGGAGCGCCGAGACGATGACCGGCGTTCCCCCGCAAAGAGCGACCATTTCCGGGTAGCTTACCCAATAAGGCGCAACGCAAATCACTTCGTCGCCGGGGTTCAGCGTCGCAAGCAGTGCATTGTAGATGACGTGCTTGCCGCCGGTGCTGACGATGACCTGGTTGGCCTTGTATTCGAGCTCGTTCTCGCGCTTGAACTTGCGCACGATCGCTTCGCGCAGCTGCGGTATGCCGGCCACGGGGGTGTATTTGGTTTCGCCCCGGCGGATGGCCGCAATTGCGGCTTCCTTTACGTTGTCGGGCGTGTCGAAGTCCGGCTCACCAACCGAGAGCGAAATGACGTCACGGCCCTCAGCTTTCAGATCGCGCGCTTTCTGGGTGATCGCAATTGTTGCGGAAGTCTTCACACGGGAAAGGGCGTCTGCGAGGAATGCCATTTTATCGTTCTCCAGAAACGAGGGTTGATGACCGGTAGACGGTTGCGGGGTTCGTATGTCGTAATGATTGGCGAATCGCAAGCAAAAGCATTCTGTGAAGGCTTTTCTTCGCTCACTTTCTATGCAGGGTGTGACATCGAACCGACGAAGCATCAGCTTCGCTTGTACGTTCCTTCAATCAAAATGATTGGACATTGCTCAAAGGAGCGAAAATATTCGCCTGCCACTGGAGACTAGCCATATGCCTAAACTCTATTCACAGCCCGAATCCGGAAACTGCTACAAGCCACGGCTTTTGATGGCGAAATTGGCCTTACCCTTTGAACATGTCACGTTGTCTTCAGTTGACGGTTCAACCCGCAAACCGGAATATCTTGCAAAAAATCCGAACGGCAAGGTTCCACTGCTCGAACTCGACGACGGGCGATTGCTGGCAGAATCAAACGCCATCCTGCTGCATCTTGCCGAGGGCACTCGCTTCATACCGGAGGACGCTTATGAGCGAGCACTGATGTATCAATGGCTGTTCTTCGAGCAGTATACGCACGAGCCGAACATCGCCGTGCGCAAGGCCCTGCTCGTCTACCCGGAACGGGCGAGAGAGGCAACGCCCGAGCGGCTGGCGGCAACGCTGGAGGGCGGCAACAAGGCGCTCCTCGTCATGGAAACCCAGTTACAGAAGTCGCCGTACCTTACGGGCAGCAACATCAGCCTCGCGGACATCGCGCTCTATGCCTATACGCATGAGGCCAATCGCGGCGGCTATGATCTTTCGGCATATCCATCCGTTTCAAAATGGTTGAGCCGGGTTGCTGCAGACGAAGGGCATGTACCGATCACGTGGATACCGTAGAGCGCGTACCGTTCACTGCGCCTACTTGATCTCTCGATCCGCGCCGGTCATGCCCGGAAGCCGGGTTGCCAACGCATCGACGAGAACGCGCAATCGAGCGGGCATGAAGGGCGCGGTCGGCCACACGGCGAAAGTGTCGAAAACCAGCGGTTCGAACTCGGTCAACACCTGAACAAGCCGGCCCTGCCGAACGTGTTCGCTGATCAGCCAGCATGGCGACCATGTGAGGCCAAGGCCGCTTGCGGCCGCATCTGCCGCGGCCTCGAGGTCGTCTACGATAAGCTGGGTCCGCGTCGGAGCGGCAATCGTGCCGCCGCGACCGTCGGGGAACAGCCAAGGGCGGGTATTGCCGTCGCGCCCATAGGTGACGGCATCATGTGTCGCGATATCATCAAGAGTGAGCGGGATACCGCGCGCGGCAACGTAGTCCGGCGACGCGCAGATCGCCATTCGTTGGCGGGCGATGCGTCGTGCGCTCAGTCCCGCCCTGTCCGGCAGGGCGGTATTGCGCACGATCAGATCGTAACCTTCTTCGATGATATCCACTGTCCGGTCAGTGAAGGAGACGTCGAACCGCAGTTTCGGATATTGCCGCGCAAGATCGAAAATGATCGGGGCAACGCAGCGCCGCCCGAAGATCGCAGGCACGCTGACGCGCATGCGGCCGGCGGGCTCGGACGTCTCCGAGGCAAGCGCAAGCTCTGCCGCTTCAACCTCGGCGAGCACACGCAACGAGCGCTCGTAGAAGGCATGGCCCTCGGCGGTGAGCGTGAACGCCCGCGTCGTGCGATGGCACAGCCTTACGCCGAGCCTCTGTTCAAGCCTTGCGATGGTCTTTCCGATCGCCGAGCGGGACATGCGCAGACGTTCGGTGGCCGCCGAAAACCCACCCGCGTCGACGACGGCAACAAATTCCTGAATGCCAGCCAACTTGTTCAAGATGTGCGCCTCATTGTAGATGGTATGGATACAATATTGACGTTTAATAGCGCAACTGTTGTTCGTCGGGCGCATATATGGTCGACACCTCAACCCGGAGGCGGGTTCAGTAGAGGGCATATCCATGACGACGATGATGAGGCGCTGGCAACTGACCGCGGCGGGCAGAGAAAATCTGGAGCTTGTCGATGTTCCGGTTCCAAAACCTGGGCCGGGCGAAATATTGATCAAGGTGTCTGCAGCCTCCCTGAACTACCGTGACAAGCTTCTGATCGACGACGGCTTCGGCTTACCTGATCCGCAGACCGAACCGGTCACCCCCGCTTCCGACCTTTCCGGCATCGTTGCGGAGATCGGGCTGGGGGTGACGCACTTTGCCGTTGGCGACAGCGTCATTTCCACATTCATCCCGGACTGGATCGATGGTGTTGGTCCTGGTACCGCGAGAGAGCCGAACGGCCAAACGCTTGGCGGAACGGTGCAAGGCGTCTTGGCGGAGTATGTTGTACTGCATCAGGATTGGGCGGTCCGCGGCCCGGCGAATCTTACGCATGTCGAAGCGAGCACACTGCCCTGCGCCGGACTGACCGCCTGGACCGCGCTTATCGAACGCGGCCATCTGCGGGCAGGGCAGAAGGTTCTCGTTCTGGGGACCGGCGGCGTCTCGTTGTTCGGTCTTCAGCTTGGCCTCATGCATGGGGCGGAAGTGATCGTTGTTTCGGGCGACGACAGAAAATTGGCGCGCGCAAGCGAACTCGGCGCCCGTCACGGCATCAATCGCAAAAAGGAGGATTGGGTCGCCGCGGTCCACCGTCTGACGAACGATCATGGAGCCGACCATATTCTCGAAACCGTGGGCGGCGCCCATCTTGGCAAATCGTTGGATGCAGCCGCCGTCACAGGGCGAATCTCGCTGATCGGCATCCTCGAAGGCCTTGATGTTTCTGGCAACTTCGGTGCGCTCGCCCGCAAGCGGGTCATTGTCGAAGGAATTCAGGTAGGGCATCGGCGGGGGCTGGAAGACCTCGTCAGAGCCTACGGCGTTTCAGGGGTAAGGCCCATCATCGACGCCGTCTACAGGATGGATGAGCTAGGCTCGGCGCTCGATCATCTTGCTCAGGGGGCGTTTGGTAAAGTTGTAGTCGAACTTGCTTAGAGGTTGAATCCGGCAAACTCGTTAACATGCTGACATAAAACGAAAAAGGCGGGGTGAACCCGCCTTTTTCAATTCTGTGCTTCAGAAATCGAACGATTCCCGGTATGCGGCATCAGCCCGCGACGCTGAGGTTGTCAGCGGACGACTTGCCCGAACGACGGTCCTGAACGATCTCGTAGTTGACCTTCTGACCGTCATTGAGGCCGCGCAGACCCGCGCGTTCAACAGCGGAAATATGGACGAATACGTCGGCACCACCAGTATCAGGCTGGATGAAACCGTAGCCCTTAGTGCTGTTGAACCATTTCACTGTTCCCGTAGCCATGGGAAATTCCTTTCAGATGTATAAGACAGGCAGCATGCACATATGCAGCCCAGGGAATCGAACCTATGCAATGGAGTTCATCAGGAAGCGCAACGGGTTACGCAGGTCGCAAAGTCACTCGACCGATAAAATCGATGTCGGATACATATGACAGATTCCGGGCCAAAACAAGCCGAATTCAAAATGCCTGTCTTCCGCATTAAGGCGCTCCGCTTGCGCGCACAAATTTTGCCCTTACATTCCGTCTTGCATTTCAGCGCATTATCCGACGTGTGTTAGAAGTAATAACAAGGCCGACTCGCGGTCGCCCACGAGAGGAAACTCATGGCGGAGCAGAAACCGAACCGATCCGCGCCCACCTCCGTTGCGGGCGAAGTGGAAGCCGGTCTCTGGGCGCAGCTTCGCGTCATTGGCAATATCTACAGGATTTCGCCGGTCCGTAACCGGCTCATCCTCCTCATTCTTGGCGTCTTTGCGATCATCATTGTTACTTCGGCGGGGCAGGTGCTTCTCAACCGCTGGAACGTGCCGTTCTACGACGCGCTATCGCGGCGCGATTTTTCGGCGTTTGTCGATCAGCTCATGGTATTTTTTGCCATTGCCTCGGTGCTGCTCGTACTCAATGTGGCGCAGACCTGGCTCAACCAGATGGCGCGGCTCAAGCTGCGCGAGGGGCTGACCCGGGATCTGGTCGGCGAATGGTTGCAGCCGCGCAGGGCATTCAAGCTCTCGAATTCCGGTCCGATCGGCGTCAACCCCGACCAGCGCCTGCATGAGGACGCCCGCCATCTTGCCGAAATGTCGACCGATCTCGGCTTCGGGCTGTTGCAGGCCTCGATATTGCTGATCAGCTTTGTCGGGGTGCTGTGGACGTTTTCCAGCGGCTTCGTTTTCAACGTCGCCGGCTATAGTTTTTCGATTCCGGGCTACATGGTCTGGGCAGCCTTCCTTTATGCAGGCATCGCTTCGTGGATCAGCTGGCTCGTCGGACGCCGGCTCATTAATCTCAACGCCGATCGCTACCAGAAGGAATCGGAACTGCGCTTCTCGCTGATGCGCGTCAACGAGCATATCGATGCGATTTCGCTTTATCGCGGCGAGGCCGATGAAAACCGGCGGCTCGGTTTCGATATCGATCGACTACTTGGCGCGATCCGCCTGCTTGTGACCGCACTGACGCGACTAACGTGGGTTACGTCCGGCTACGGCTGGATCACCATTGTTGCGCCCATTCTGGTGGCTGCACCGGTCTATTTTGCCGGAAACCTTTCATTTGGCGGTCTGATGGCGGCGATAGGGGCGTTCAACCAGGTGCATGACGCGCTCAAGTGGTTCGTCAACAATTTCGGTGCAATCGCTGATTGGCGCGCCACGCTCCTGCGCATCACATCGTTCCGCCAGGCGGTGCAGGCGACCGACATCCGGAACAGCGTCGATCAACGCATCAAGTTCAATGAGACCGATTCCAACCAGATCATTCTTGATTCGCTCAAGATCACCGCACCCCGGGCGACGGTTCGCCTGAAGGAAAAGAAGGCAATCGTCAAGGAAGGCGAGCGCGTCCTGATCACAAGTGAAGCGGGGATCGACCGAACATTGCTGTTTCGAGCCATTGCGGGGCTTTGGCCGTGGGGTGCGGGAACCGTCAGCCTCCCGGCAAATACGTCGATTCTTTATATGCCACGCTCGCCATACTTTCCGCCGGGGTCTCTACGCGGAGCGATGTCGTATCCCGAAGGCGACGAGGCCTTCTCCGATGAACAGCTCGTGTCTGCTCTCCACGAGCTCGGCCTGACGCGCCTTGAAACCATGCTCGATTTCCGCGCGCGCTGGGAACGAGAACTGAGCGATGACGAACAGCAGTCGCTTGCGTTTGCCCGGTTGAAACTGCACGAACCGAGCTGGGTGGTCATCGATGAGGCTCTTGACGGTATGGAGCCCGCAGCGCACGAACGGGTCATGAAGGTTCTGCGCAACCACCTTTCCAAGTCGACCGTGGTGCACATTGGCCGCGAGGATAAGGATGAAAAGCTCTTCGCCAAGGTGCTCCATTTCGTCAGCGACCCATCAGGCCATGGATTGGAGCAAGAGGGCGTCGAAGGGGTCTAGGGCCTACCAGATTGTGGAGGCGTAGACGTATTCCCGTACTTAACGTCGGCCGTCAGCAGCGGTGCGCTCAAGACATGGGATGTGGCGATAATCATGCGATCGGCCGGATCCTTGTAACGTGAGCATGCCAGCTGAATCACAACCTCACACGAAATAATCCTGCAGCGGTCTTACTTCCAGCGAACCGGCTTTCAATGCGGCGATGGCTTCGGCAACCGCATCTGCGCCCGAGAGCGTCGTATAATAAGGCACCTTCTGCATCAGCGTTGCGCGGCGGAGGGATTTGGAGTCCGAAATCGCCTTGGCACTGTCTGTGGTGTTGAACACGAGCTGCACCTGCCGGTTGCGAATTGCGTCCTCGACATGCGGACGACCCTCTTGAACCTTGTTGATTTTCTGGGCCTCGACGCCGTTTTCCGAAAGGAATCGCGCCGTTCCGCCCGTCGCCATGATTTTGAAGCCAAGCCCGGAAAGACGTTTCACGGCCGAGAGGATTCCCGGCTTGTCGTCATCGCGTACTGACACGAACAGCGTTCCGTCACGCGGAAGATCGACGCCTGCACCAAGCTGGGACTTGGCAAAGGCAAGCGCATAGTCGTAGTCGAGGCCCATGACTTCACCGGTCGAGCGCATTTCGGGGCCGAGCAGCGTGTCGACGCCAGGGAAGCGTGCAAATGGGAATACCGCTTCCTTCACGGCGATATGCTTGCGGCCGGTCGTTGCCGGCTTGCCGCCATAGTTGCCGAGTGCTTCATCGAGCGTCTCGCCCGACATGATCCGCGCCGCAACCTTGGCAATCGGCAAGCCAATCGTCTTGGCGACGAAAGGTACAGTCCGCGATGCGCGTGGGTTTACCTCGAGTACGTAGATCGTTTCGTCCTTGATGGCGTATTGTACGTTCATCAGGCCAACGACATTGAGCGATTTGGCAAGGGCCGCCGTCTGCTTTTCGAGCTCGGCGACCGTTTCGGTCGAGAGTGAGTGGACGGGCAGGGAGCAGGCGCTATCGCCGGAATGAATGCCGGCCTCTTCGATGTGCTCCATGATACCGGAGACCCAGGTATTCTTGCCGTCGCAGAGGCAATCGACATCCACCTCGATGGCCTCGGTGAGGTAGCGGTCGAAAAGCAGCGGGTTCTTGCCAAGCAGGGTATTGATCTGCCCTGTCTTGTCGTTGGGGTATTTCTGCTTGATGTCTTCCGGGACAAGTTCGGGCACGGTGTCGAGCAGATAGCTTTGCAGCGACCGCTCGTCGTGGATGATCTGCATCGCGCGGCCGCCAAGCACGTAGGACGGGCGGACGACGAGGGGAAACCCGAGTTCGCCCGCGATGGTGCGCGCCTGCTCGACCGAATAGGCAATGCCGTTTTTCGGCTGGGTGAGGTCGAGCTTGACGAGAAGTTTCTGGAACCGGTCACGATCCTCGGCGAGATCGATAGCGTCCGGTGACGTGCCGAGGATCGGGATGCCGGCCTTTTCCAGCGCGTCGGCGAGCTTGAGCGGGGTCTGGCCGCCGAACTGGACGATGACGCCGTGGAGCGTCCCCGCAGTCCGTTCGGTCCGCAGGATTTCCAGAACGTCCTCAGCCGTCAACGGCTCGAAATAGAGCCGATCCGAGGTATCGTAGTCGGTCGAAACCGTTTCCGGATTGCAGTTGATCATGATGGCTTCGTAGCCGGCATCGCGCAGGGCGAAGGCCGCATGGCAGCAGCAATAATCGAACTCGATACCCTGACCGATGCGGTTCGGACCACCACCGAGGATGACGACCTTCTTGCGGTCGGAGACCTGTGCCTCGGAGGCGAGCGCCCCTGCGAAGGGCACTTCGTAGGTCGAATACATATAGGCGGTAGGCGAAGCGAATTCGGCCGCGCAGGTATCGATGCGCTTGAATACCGGATGTACGTCAAGCTTATTGCGGAGCTTGGTTACATCGGCGGCATCCACCTTGGCCAGGCTGGCGAGACGGGCGTCGGAGAAGCCCATGCCTTTCAACATCCGCAGGTTCTGTGCGTCCTGCGGCAGGCCATGTTCGCGCACGCGCTCCTCGGTTGCGATGATTTCCGCCATCTGTTCGAGGAACCATGGATCGATCTTGCAGCCCTCATGCACTTCCTCGACCGAAAGGCCAAGCCGCAGCGCCTGGGCGACCATGCGCAGGCGGTCCGGCGTTGGCGTGCCGATGGCGGCGCGGATTGCATTGTTGTCATTGCCTTCGCCGGTGCCGGGAATGGCGATCTCGTCCAGGCCGGTAAGGCCGGTCTCAAGGCCGCGCAGTGCTTTTTGCAGCGATTCCTTGAACGTGCGCCCGATGGCCATGACTTCGCCCACCGACTTCATGGCGGTCGTCAGGATCGGTTCGGCGCCGGGGAACTTTTCGAAGGCAAAGCGCGGAATCTTGGTGACGACATAATCAATCGAGGGCTCGAACGAAGCGGGCGTCGCGCCGCCGGTAATATCGTTGTCCAACTCATCGAGCGTGTAGCCGACCGCAAGCTTCGCCGCTACCTTGGCGATCGGGAAGCCGGTTGCCTTCGATGCCAGAGCCGAAGAGCGCGATACGCGGGGGTTCATTTCGATAACGATCAACCGACCATTTTCTGGATTAACCGCGAACTGAACGTTCGATCCGCCGGTTTCTACCCCGATTTCGCGCAACACCGCGATCGAGGCGTTGCGCATGATCTGGTATTCCTTGTCGGTCAAAGTGAGGGCAGGCGCGACGGTGATGGAGTCGCCGGTGTGGACGCCCATTGGATCGACGTTCTCGATCGAGCAGATGATGATGCAGTTGTCCGCCTTGTCGCGAACAACCTCCATCTCATATTCCTTCCAGCCAAGGACCGACTCTTCGATCAGCACTTCGGTTGTAGGCGAGGCATCGAGGCCGCTGGCGATGATGTCGTAGAATTCCGTTCGGTTATAGGCGATGCCGCCACCCGTGCCGCCCATGGTGAAGGATGGGCGGATGATCGCCGGAAGCCCCACATGATCGAGCGCCGCGCCAGCCATACCAAGCGCATGCGATACATAGCGCTGCTTGCGGTCACCTTCGCCGAGTTGCCATTCGGTCTCGAG
>NZ_JBBNAM010000156.1:0-29610 GCF_037994425.1 Phyllobacterium sp. | reverse complement strand
ATGTGACCTTTGCCGGCCTCGCTACCGATTACTGCGTCGCCTATTCCGCGCTCGACGCCGTCGAGCATGGCTTTGCCGCCGACGTCCTCCTTGATGCCTGTCGCGGTATCAATCTGGGTGGTTCCCTGGCCGCGATGCTCGGTGAAATGCGCAAGGCTGGCATTACACTGATCTGATCCAACGCCGGCAAACAAAAGTTCAAGTTCCTGTTCGACACGCAGGCATCGCTACCGCTGTACGCTTATGGTTCCACTCATGGAACATGGACTTTAACCACGGGATGGAAGCTAGCGTCAATAAAATGAACAGCTGCGCATTTTCCACAAGCGTTAACGAGGAAAGGCACATTGCTGTTGTTTGTCTGTCACATAATAGGGATACTGGCAGCAAGCGCACTGAAGATGACGCCTCATCATGGGAGATTGATATGACCTATCGCGGTACGTCGTTAAGCCTTGCACTCGGCCTTGTTCTTGCCTCATCCACCTCATCCTTCGCCGTCACCGAAATCAGCTGGTGGCATGCAATGACCGGCGCCAACAATGAAGTCGTTGAGACGCTGGCTAAGGAATTCAACGCAAGCCAGAGTGAATACAAGGTCGTTCCCGTCTTCAAGGGAACCTATCCGGAAGCGTTGAATGCCGGCATCGCCGCATTCCGCGCCAAGCAGGCACCGGATATTCTCCAGGTGTTTGATGCCGGTACCGGTGTCATGATGGGCGCGGAAGGTGCCGTCAAGCCGGTAGCCGACATCCTTTCTATGGGCGGCTCGAAGTTCGACAAGAGCCTCTACTTGCCAGATATCGTCGCCTACTATTCGAAGCCTGACGGCACGATGCTCTCGTTCCCCTATAACAGTTCCTCACCGATCCTCTATTACAACAAGGACGCCTTCAAGAAGGCGGGTCTCGACGAAAACAATCCGCCGAAGACCTGGACAGAAGTATGGGACGCGGCCAAGAAGATCAAATCGAGCGGCGCTGCGCCGTGCGGGTTTACCTCGACCTGGCTCACCTGGATCCAGACCGAGAACTATGCCGCCTGGAACAACCTGCAGTGGGGCACCAACGAGAACGGCATTGCTGCAACCGATGTCGAGTTGAAGATCAATGCACCGACCTTCGTCAAGCACTTCCAGGAGATCGCCGACCTCGCCAAGGATGGCACGTTCCGTTATGGCGGTCGTACGTCCGAAGCCAAACAGCTGTTCACGTCGGGCGAATGCGGCATCTTCACCGAATCGTCCGGTGGTCTTGGTGACGTTGTGAAGTCGGGGATCAATTTCGGCACAGGTCAACTTCCGTACGAAGCGGACGCCCAGGGTGCGCCACAGAACACGATCCCTGGCGGTGCCTCGCTCTGGGTCTTTGCTGGCAAGTCGGACGAGCAATACAAGGGCGTCGCGGCCTTCTTCAATTTCCTGTCCAAGACCGAAATCCAGGCCCGCCTGCATCAGGTCTCGGGCTACCTCCCCGTAACGATGGCGGCTTATGAGGAGACCAAGAAGTCCGGCTTCTATGACAAGAACCCGGCGCGCGAAATCCCGATCAAGCAGATGTTGGGAAAGGCCCCGACGGAAAACTCCAAGGGCGTGCGCCTCGTCAACCTGCCGCAGGTTCGCGACATCGAGAATGAAGAGTTCGAAAACATGCTAGCCGGCAAACAGACGGCGCAGCAGGCCCTCGACAACGCAGTCAAGCGTGGCAACGCCGCAATCAAGCAGGCACTCGGCCAATAAGCCTTCCCTTCCGAATCCCGGCCGCTACAACAGCGGTCGGGATTTCTTTAAAAGCGAGGCATCCATGGCATCGTCCACGAACGTGACGTTTCCCAATAAGCTTTTGCCCTATGCGCTGCTGGCGCCCCAGCTCGCCATTACGCTCATCTTTTTCTACTGGCCGGCATCGCAGGCCGTCTATCAATCTGTCCTGCGCGAGGACCCGTTCGGACTGTCCACCCAATTTGTCGGCCTTGGCAATTTCAAACGGGTCATCAGCGATCCCAACTATTTGAACTCGCTGCAGGTCACCGTCATCTTTTCCGTCGCAACAGCACTGATCGCCATGTCGTTTGCCCTCCTTCTGGCAGTCATGGCCGACAAGGTTATCCGCGGCAAGAACATCTATCGCACCCTGCTCATCTGGCCCTACGCCGTGGCTCCCGCTATTGCGGGCATGTTGTGGCTCTTTCTGTTCAATCCCTCGATGGGGACGCTGGCCTATATTGCCCGATCGGCCGGCTATAATTGGGACCCGCTTCTCAATGGCAATCAGGCGATGGTTCTGGTGGTTTCTGCGGCCGCATGGAAACAGATCAGTTACAACTTTCTGTTCTTCGTCGCAGGGCTGCAATCCATCCCGAAGTCGCTCGTCGAAGCTGCCGCCATTGATGGCGCGGGCGAAAACAAGCGCTTCTGGACCATTGTCTTCCCGCTTCTTGCACCAACGACGTTTTTCCTTCTCGTCGTCAACACCGTCTATGCGTTCTTCGACACGTTCGGCATCATTCATGCAGTGACGGGCGGTGGCCCGGGCAAGGCGACCGAGACCCTGGTCTACAAGGTATATAATGATGGCTTCGTCAATCTCATCCTTGGCGATTCGGCGGCCCAATCGGTAATCCTCATGATCATCGTGATTGGTCTTACAGCGATCCAGTTCCGCTACGTGGAACGCAAAGTTCACTACGGCTGAAGGATCGGAACCTATGATTCAGAACAATCCCATTGGCCGCCTGATTGCCCATGTCATCCTCGTCATCGGGATCGTGATTGTCGCGTTCCCCATCTACTATACGTTCGTCGCATCGACGCAGACGCTGCAGGAAATCATGCGGCCGCCGCTGTCCCTGCTGCCTGGTGGTCACTTCTGGGAAAACTACTCGGCGGCATTGTTTGGCGGTGTGGTGCGCATAGGCGGTGTCGGTGTCGATCGCCTGCTCCTCAACACCGTGATCATGGCCCTCGGCATTGCCGTCGGAAAGATCGTCATCTCAATCCTTTCCGCCTATGCGATCGTGTTTTTTCGCTTTCCTGGCCGCATGTTCTTCTTCTGGCTGATCTTCATCACGCTAATGTTGCCGGTCGAGGTACGCATTCTGCCGACCTACAAGGTCATGGTCGATCTTGGGCTTATCGATACCTACACGGGGCTGACCCTGCCGCTCATGGCGTCGGCAACCGCGACATTGCTCTTTCGACAATTTTTCATGACCATACCCGGCGAATTGGTCGAAGCGGCGCGGGTCGATGGCGCGGGCCCATGGCGGTTCTTCAAGGATATCCTGCTACCACTGTCGAAGACCAATATTGCGGCACTGTTTGTGATCCTCTTCATCTATGGCTGGACGCAATATCTGTGGCCGCTGCTCATGACAAACCGAAATGATATGTCGACCATCGTGATCGGCCTGCACAAAATGATCTCCTTCGCCGACGCCGACACGGAATGGCACCTCGTCATGGTGACCTGCATCCTCGCTATTGTCCCGCCGATCCTTGTTGTCGTCCTGATGCAACGCTGGTTCGTGCGCGGGTTGGTCGAAACGGAGAAATGAAATGGCAAGCGTAGAATTGACCAATATTCGCAAGGTCTATGGGGGCGGCGTTGAAGCGGTGAAGGGCGTAAATATTGCCATTCACGACGGCGCTCTCTGCGTGTTGGTGGGACCATCCGGCTGTGGGAAATCCACGCTGCTTCGCATGATCGCAGGGCTTGAATCTATCACAGAGGGAGTACTCAAGATCGAGGATTCGGTCGTCAACAATCTCGGACCGGCCGAACGGGATATCGCCATGGTCTTCCAGAACTATGCGCTCTACCCGCATATGAAGGTTTACGACAACATGGCCTACGGCCTGCGCAATCGCGGCATGCCCAAGGACCAGATCGACAAGCGCGTGCGGGAAGCCGCGCAAACGCTCGAACTCGGCCATCTTCTCGAACGTCGGCCACGCGAACTCTCCGGCGGGCAGCGCCAGCGTGTTGCCATGGGGCGTGCGATTGTCCGGAATCCGAAGGTGTTCCTGTTCGACGAACCGCTGTCCAACCTCGATGCGAAGCTGCGTGGGCAAATGCGCGTCGAGATCAAGAACCTGCAGCGGCAACTGGGGGTGACCAGCGTTTATGTTACCCACGACCAACTCGAGGCCATGACGCTCGCCGATATTCTCGTCGTCATGAATGGCGGTGTCGTGGAGCAGATCGGCGCGCCTCTCGACATCTACGAGAAGCCTGCAAGCACGTTCGTTGCGAGTTTCATAGGCGCGCCGCCGATGAACCTCGTGCGTGTCAGCGCCGATAGCACCGGCGTTCTCTTGAAGGATGGCACCCATATCGGCGCCGAGGGCCTCGCAATCCCGGCCGAGGGTGCTCAGATCGGCTTTCGCCCTGAGGATCTCGAGGTCGCCGCCGGAAGCAAAAAGCATGTCGGTGGATTGCTGCTCGACGTCACCGTCCGTGGCGTCGAACCCGTCGGCGCCGAGAGCTATGTTTATGGCATGATCGGCGGTGAACAGGTTGTCGTGAGGGTAGCCGGCCGATCAGTGGCCGAGCCCGGCGATCATTTGCGGGTAATCGTCCCTAAAGAAAAGCTCCACCTCTTCGACGCGGACGGAAAGCGGATATGAGGTGAGGCACCTCCCCGTTTGGGGAGATGCCCCTTCTATTCATTACCAGCTCGGAACAGCGGCACCCTTGTACTTGTCGAGGATAAACTGCTTGACCGGATCCGAATGATAGGACTCGATCAGGGTCTTTACCCAGGGCTTGTCCTTGTCCGCCGTACGCACGGCAATCAGATTGATATAGGGCGCTTTCTCCCCTTCCTTGAGGATCGTGCCGTTCATAGGGTCGAGACCAGCTTCAAGCGCATAATTGGTATTGATTGCAGCGGCGTCGACGTCGTCGATCGAGCGGGGCAACTGCGCAGCGTCAAGCTCGACAAATTTGAAGTTCTTGGGGTTCTCGGCGATGTCGTTGACGGTAACCTTCAGCCCCACGCCTTCCTTGAGTTTGATCGCGCCCTTATCGGCGAGAATCAGCAAAGCGCGTCCGCCATTGGTCGGATCGTTCGGAATGGCGATCGTTGCACCCTCGGCGAGTTCATCGAAGCTTGTTACCTTCTTCGAATAGACGCCCATCGGAAAATTGACTGTGTAAGCGACGTCGATGATGTCGAACTTGCGATCGGCGATTTGATTATCGAGGTAAGGCTTGTGCTGGAAGGAATTGGCATCGAGTTCGCCATCGTTCAGCGCCTGGTTGGGCACTACATAGTCTGAAAACTCAAAAATCTCGATATCAAGTCCCTTTGGCTGGGCGACTTCCTTTACCTTCTCCATGATCTGCGCGTGCTCTCCGGGCGTGACGCCAACCTTGATCGTTTCTGCGAAGGCGCTGGTCGCACCGAGAACGGCCGCAAAAGCGGCAGCCGCAACAAATCTCTTCAACATTTCAAACTCCTGTCTTTCTGAAGAATATCAAGCTCAACGCGGACGCGAGCGCTTATCGAACTGGCGCGCCAGCCGGTCGCCGGCGCTTTGCACGAGTTGCACGAGGACGATGAGGACGACGACGACGACGGCCATCACATCGGGCATGAAGCGCTGGTAGCCGTAGCGGATGCCGAGGTCGCCGAGCCCGCCGCCGCCAACCGCGCCAACCATGGCCGAAAAGCCGATCAGGCTGACGATGGTGAGGGTCAGGGCCGACGCGATGCCCGGGCGCGCCTCGGCAAGCAGAACCTTGAACACGATCTGGATCGGGCTTGCCCCCATGGCGCGGGCAGCTTCAATCAATCCCGGATCGACTTCCCGGATCGCCGTTTCAACGAGGCGCGCTACAAAGGGAATCGTCGCGATGGTCAGGGGAACAATCGCGGCGCTAGTGCCGATTGTAGTTCCCGCAACAAGGCGTGTGAACGGAATGATTGCGACAACGAGAATGATGAAGGGCGTAGAGCGGGTTGCATTGACGATCGCGCCAAGCACCTTGTTGACCGAGGGCGCCGCGAAGAGTTCGCCGCGCCCGCTCGTCGCCAGAAATACGCCGAGCGGAATGCCAAGGAGCGAGCCGATAAGGCCGGCTACCGCAACCATATAGAGCGTCTGGCCTGTCGCCTTGATGATGAGCGCGATAATGTCAGCGGACATAACCAACAACCTCCGAAGCCAAACCATGATCGGTGAGGAACCGCCGTGCCTCGCCAATTTTCGCTTCCTCCGCGCGCAACGAAACCACCAGCATGCCGAAAGGACGCCCGGCGATCTCGTCCACTGCACCGGCCAGAATGTTCACCTCGATGCCGAGATCGCTGCCAAGCCGCGCCAGCATCGGTTCTGTGGCGTTTTCACCCTTGAAGATGACACGCAGGATCGTGCGGGAACCGTCCTGCGCCGCTTTCTCCATCCGCTTCGTAAGGAACTCCGGCAGCCGCATTCCCGCAAGGCCACCGAGCAATGCGCGGGTCGTTTCATGGGCGGGGCCGGTGAACACGTCAAATGTCGGCCCCTCTTCGACGATTCGGCCGCCATCGATTACCGCAACATGGTCGGCAATGGTTTTGACCACTTCCATTTCGTGAGTGATCAGCAGGACCGTCAGTCCGAGTTCCTTGTTGATCTTTCGTAGAAGGTCGAGAATTGATCGCGTGGTCTCGGGATCGAGCGCTGAGGTAGCCTCATCGGAGAGAAGAAGCTTCGGCTCGGTCGCAAGCGCTCTCGCGATACCAATGCGCTGCTTTTGTCCGCCGGAAAGTTCAGAAGGATAGCGATCGCGCTTGTCCGCGAGACCGACAAGATCAAGAAGCGGCGAGACTCGCTTCTCGATTGCCTGCCGATCCATGCCGGCGATCTCGAGCGGCAAAGCGATGTTATCGAACGCCGTGCGTGACGACAGAAGATTGAAATGCTGAAAGATCATGCCGATCGACCGGCGCACCGAACGCAAATCTTTCTCCTTGAGGCCGGCGACGTCAATACCGTCGACGACAACCCGTCCGGCTGTCGGCTTCTCCAGGCCGTTGACCAGGCGGATCAAGGTCGATTTGCCAGCGCCCGAACGGCCGATGATTCCCGTCACCGACCCACGGGGCACCACAAGATCGATACTGTCCAGCGCGATCACTTCGTTGCTGCTGCGGCCCGCCGCGAAGCGCTTTGAAACCTGTTCGAATGCCACCATCGGTTTGGTGGTTTGCGTGGCCGGCTCATCATTCGCGGCCACGGCAACCGGGCCCTTTGCCCTGTTCTTTACAATTGCCATGTTCATTTGCGGTGCTCGCGCATCCGCCCTATTGCCTGTTTGCGACCGTCTATACAGAGCATCTGCAATTTTCGATAGACCTTGACCACAGGCATGAACATTTCAGGTTGAGGGAATGGGACGAGACGAACGAGCGGGCTGACAACTGCCCGTGCCGCCCACAATAGGCAAACTGCGCTACCGGCGACACGAAGCGTGTTTCATATTTCGGCCGCTTTCAGGAATTGCATTCTAAAAACAACCAGACACATCGCGGCAGCCCGATCCTGATGCCGGAAGCTTCGCGCATAGGCAGAAATTTCCGGCCACCCTGGGGATACGCGTCGGTGCCTAAGCGGCGCGATAGCGATTGAGCCAGTGGGCATAGGGGGCAGGAAGAACCCAGGCAGGCTTCTCCACGCCGAGTTCCGTAGCCGCCTTATAGGGCCAGTGCGGGTCGGCGAGCAGTGGTCGGGCCAGCATGACGAGATCGACCGATCCGTCACGCACCAATCCTTCAGCCTGTTCCGGCGTACTGATGTACCAAGAGGTCGACGCCGGAAGATTGGTTTCGCGCCGGACACGCGCTGCGACTGGGCCGAGGAATGCCGGGCCCCAAGGAATATTCGCCTTGCCGAGAGAAAAGCCAATGCTAACATCGATGAAATCGAGCCCTTCGGCCTTCATCCGCTTGATCAGTTCAATTGCTTCGCCCAGCGTTTCCTCGTCATTACCATCAAATTCGATAACGCCGAGCCGCGCGGCTAGCGGCAGATTTTCCGGCCACACGGCGCGAACAGCCTGCAGTGTCTCAAGCAGAAAGCGGCTGCGGTTTTCGAAGCTGCCGCCGTATTGATCGGTGCGCTGGTTGGAATGTTTGGAAAGGAAGCTTTGCGCGAGGTACCCGTGGGCAAAGTGCAACACCAGCCATTCGAAACCGCTGGCAAGAGCGCGCCTCGCGCTATCGACGAAGGCTTGCTTGACTCGTTCGATATCCGCCTTGGACATCTCGTGCGGAACCTTGCTGAGACCTCCGCCATAGGCGATCGCCGATGGCGCGATCGTTTCCCAGCCGCGCGGATCATTGGCGGGAATATGGTCATCCCCCTCCCAGGGCCGGTTCGCACTCGCCTTGCGTCCAGCGTGGCCGATCTGAATTCCCGGGACAGCGCCGGCGTCCTTGATGAGCTGCACATTCGGCGCAAGCGCCGCAGCCTGTTCATCATTCCACAGGCCAAGGCAATTGGGAGTAATGCGGCCCTCCGGCGATACGCCAGTTGCCTCTACGACGACGAGACCGGCGCCACCGCGCGCCAGCGACCCGAGATGGATGCGGTGCCAATCGTTGACCACACCGTCATGGGCGGAATACTGGCACATGGGAGAAGCGGCGATGCGATTGCGTAAAGTCACATCCTTGAGGGTGAACGGATCAAAAAGCGATGCCATATATCGATGCTCCAATTTGGCTTGCGAGAATGTTTTGATAGTTCGATAATATTCGAACAATAGCAATACACAAGATTTTGTGGTAGTTCTGTGCTATGAGACAGTTCCGTCATCCGCCCGTTTCCGAAATCCAGGTCGAGTCCGTCCTTTATGCCTTGAGTGATCCTGTGCGGTTGTCGATCGTGCGCCAACTCGCACGCGACGGTGAAGCGTCATGTGCGGCTCTCGACGGCGGACGCCCCAAATCCAGCATGTCTCATCATTTCCGCGTGCTACGGGAATCCGGCATCGTGCACACGCGTAACGATGGAACATCGCACATGAATACACTGCGCCGGGACGACCTCGACACTGCATTTCCAGGGCTGCTTGCAGCCATTCTCTCCGCACCTTGCTGAACAAATCGATATCGCCGTGAACAAAGGTCGTTCATTGATCAGGACTTTGCGGGCTTGACCTCCATCGACACCTGGATGGTCGATGGTTAATTAAATACACGTTTGGGACTATGTCCGGTTGCGTTACTTTCGTATCGAGGTGTATCCGAGCGTGAGACGCAGATGACAAATAAAAATTCACGATTATGAAGAATTACAGCAAGATATACTGCCGATATTTTATTATATTCTTTATTTGTATGAAATGATACTTCTTCTAACCCGAGAGGCATATTTCAAACTTGGCGTCTTGAAAAACTCAACTTAATAAAAATGTACTATCCCCCGATAAAGACATTGGTAACTATTAAAAAAAATGCTAAGTACATTAACGAATGCCGAACGTAAAAAATCTAACATGGGGAATTACGAACTCACGTATTTGAGGGCTTTGCGTGTCGTCCAAGTTCCACACAGTTGACGCGATCCGATCAATTTTCGGTATGCGCGGCGCCATAAACCCGGCGGTCAAACGTCGCGTTTATGCCGAGCAGATGGACGTCGCATTGCGACTGGCGCCATTCACTGTCCTTGTCGCGATGTGCGTGGTGTTCGTCGTCGCCTTTGTGTTCTGGAATCTCGGACCCCGCCCTTATCTCGCCGGTGTTGCCACCGTGGTGGCGTTACTCACCGTCGGTTCGCTCGTTGCTTGCATGCAATGGTACAAGATGCCGAAGGTCAGAGAACTCGGCTTTGATGCCATCAAGTACCTGATCATCGTCTCGGCCCTCTATGGAATTTGCCTTGCCAGCATACCGCTCATGCTGTTCCTCGATGCCGATCCCTACCACAGGCTTTTGATCGCCTGCACCGCGGCGGGCCTGATGGCCACCGGTATCGGCGTTGCCGTCGTACCGCTGGCGGCGATCGCCTATTCCGGCACGATCATCACAGGATCGTTCTTTGCCCTCGCCTCAACCGGCGAGGATTTCTTTCTCTTCATTGCCATTCTATTGGCGTTCTACGCGCTCTTCATTCTGTTCACGATCGTGCATATGAGCAATCTGATCGTCATGCGCACTTTGGATCAGATCAAGGTCGAACAGCAGAAGGAAGTCATCAGCCTCCTGCTTTACGATTTCGAAGAAAATGCCAGCGACTGGATCTGGGAAACCGACGCCGACCTCAAATTGCAGCACACGTCCCCACGCCTTGCACAAATTGCCGCCAAGACGACAAAGGAATTGCAGGGCATGCCCTTCGCGCAACTGTTCAAGGTCGATCAGACGCATGCCGAAGAGGCAATGCAGGTCGGTTCCATCTGGCAGGCCATCGAAAACCGCACGACATTCCGCAACCATATTCTTCCCGTCAATATTCGCGGCGAGACGCGATGGTGGTCACTCACCGGCAAAGCCATATTCGACAACGCCGGCAAGTTTGTCGGCTATCGCGGTGTCGGCTCCGACGTGACGGCTGCCAAACAGTCCGACGACCAGCTTTCCTATCTCGCCCGCTATGATGTCCTGACCGATCTTCCCAACCGCACCCTGTTTACTGATCAACTCGGCCAGGCGACCAAGGACCTTGAAAAGGGGTTGCGCAGTTTTGCCGTGTTCTGCATCGATCTTGATGAGTTCAAGACGGTGAATGACAGTTTTGGCCATGGGATTGGCGACCAATTGCTCAAGCAGGTGGCGGACCGACTGCGCGGCACTTCGCCTACGACCTACACCGTGGCCCGTCTTTCCGGCGACGAATTTGCCCTGCTCGCGCGTGGCGCGGATCAGGCGGCCGCGACCGAACTTGCCGAGCAACTGGTCCAGAACATCTCTCAGCCATTCTGGATCGACGGCATACAGATCAACATCCACATCAGTATCGGGATCGCCATTGCTCCGACCGATAGCGTCAACGACATCATGCGCTGCGCCGACCTCGCGCTCTATCGCACCAAGAACGAGGGCCGTAACAGCTATCGCTTTTATGAGGTAGAGATGGATGCTCGCATCGAGGCCAAACGCGCTCTGGCAATGGATTTGCGCGGCGCCTTGGCGCGGCAGGAATTCATCCTGCATTTCCAACCGATCGTTTCGGCTCAGACCCTGAAGACCGTCGGCTTCGAAACCCTCTTGCGCTGGAAGCATCCGGTGCACGGCTTCATCTCGCCGACGATCTTCATCCCGATCGCCGAAGAATCTGGCAATATCATCCCGCTCGGCGAATGGATCATCCAGGAAGCATGCCGCATCGCTGCCGGCTGGCCGCAGGATATTCATGTTGCCGTCAACATTTCGGCGATACAGTTTCGCCATTCCGATCTCGCCTCGATCGTTCGCGACGCCTTGACCAAGAACCACCTCAAGCCAAACCGTCTCGAACTCGAGATTACGGAATCGGTTTTCCTCGAAGCCAATGTCGCGGCAATCTCCTTGCTGCGGCAGTTCCGTGCCATGGGCGTAAGCATTGCGCTCGACGATTTCGGCACGGGTTATTCGAGCTTGAGCTATCTGCGCAAGATGCCTTTCGACAAGATCAAGATCGATCAGTCGTTCGTCCGGGACCTGCCGCACAATCGTGGAAGCCTTGCGATTATTCGCGCTGTGATGGGCCTTGGCGCCAGCATGGGCATGAAGATCACCGCCGAGGGCGTTGAAACGCGCGAGCAGCTGGCCTGCCTCCAGAAGGAGGGTTGCGATCAAGTGCAGGGTTTCCTCTTCAGCCCCGCCGAGCCCGTCGAGAAAACGTTCGAGCTTTTGGCGTTTGATAGCGAGCGCTACCAGGTCGCAAGCTGAGCGACCCACTGAATAGGGCAGCCCTCCGGGCTATCATCGAGATTGTCAGGCCTGGCGCTTCGCCTTGACGTCCGAAATGTTGGGTCGGTGGTTCGGCGACAGGCGAGAATCCTTCGGCCAGTAGGCGAGGAACCCTTTGATTACTTCCCCCGGAATATCCAGCGGACTGTAATTTTCCCGATCGACAAACATCAGTGACTGCTCGCCATGGCCGAGCAAGCCTTGCGTGGCGCTATGAATCTCATGCTCAAGCGTGACGAACTTGCGGTTGTGCCTGGCAATCTTGATCCGCACGCTGATCTGTTCGAATTCCTTCGATTCGCGCCGATAGTCATGGGTGAATGAGCGCGTCAAAATATAGAAGCGCGTTGTCGCCAAGTCGAAATCAGGCATACAAACATTGAAGAACAATTCGCGTGCCTTGCCGACCCAGCGCACATAATTCGCGAAATAGACGTTCCCTACCGAGTTCGTGTCGTCGTAAGTCGGTATGAGCTGCATGACGAACCATTCGCCGTCAAATCCGTGCGATGGAGAAATCTCGTCACCCTGGCTTATAGGCGCCATTGGTGAAGGCGACATTATACGGATAGGCTGATCGACGATCTCGACAGGTATAGCTTTCGATGCAGGGCCAAACACCTCGATGATGACAGGAAGCGCGCCAATCAAGCCAATGAGCGGCGAGATGACCAGGAATTCCGGTATCGGCTGGATATAACCGATCACAAAGATGACCGCCGATCCGCAACCGATCAAAAAGCTCAAGACCGGATCGTACTTCGGCTTTGCCCCCAGAGCCTCGCAGGCAAGATTGGCCGACGCGCTTACGAAAAGCGTGGCAAACGGCATCATGAAATACATGAGGGAGAAGTTTGCAGGTACAGCCGTAAACGCAACCCACACCGCGCCGATGAGCAGCCACAAGGGCGAAGAGGCTATGCCATCGGGGATCAATGCGAGCAGCGGGCTGTTGCTGCGCATGTTCTTGCCCTTCAGAAACCATGAGGTGGCGCAGTAGAAACTGTCGACGGTCGAGGCAAGAGCGATCGTCGTCCAGATCACAAAGGCAATCGCCAGGTAGGACTGGCCATTTTCGGCAGCAAGGACTGTAGCCGCCGAAACCGCGCCCTGGGCACTTGGAAGGCCGTCAATCGAAAGAATGCTGCCGATCGGGCCGACGGCCGAGGCCGTCAGCGCATTGAGATAGAGAAAGCCAAAAAAAATCAGGGCACCGACACCATAGGCAAGGCCGACATTGCCGCCTTCGCGCTTGATCGTGACCGCGCGCTGCCAATGCTGGATATCGAGCCAAGGTCCAAGCAGGAAGCCGATGATCGTTGGCATGATGAGGCCGTAGAAGCGACCGTCGAACTGAGCAAGCGGCACGCCTGGATAGGTCGACGTTTCGCGCAGGCCAAGCAGAAGAACAATGCCGGCCGAGACGCCGATCACCGTATAGACGATGTGCAGAAGCTTGATTTGCTGCAACGTAAGGGCATGACCGATGGCACAGGCGAACAGGAGCAGCATGGCAACGCCGATTGACGCCCCCTCCCCAACGATCGGCTGCCAGAGATAGGCCACGAAACCGAAAATCGTGACAACCAGCGCAGCCATCTGGAACAGCAGGAAAACGCCGGCGTAACGACCCTCGATGTCCTTGATGATCTGGTCGGGCGAGCGCTTGGTACGCCCAAGAATAAAGCCAAACAGCCAAAGACCGGCAACATTGGCGATGGCGAAGCCGAAGAACCCAAGCCAGCCATAGGTCAGCGTGACGTGAATCGAATAAAAGAAGCCTAGACCCCATAGCCAAGACAAGCCAATTGTTGGCGCCCACAAAAGATTCCGCACGACGGTCATGACTATCCAGCTTTAAAAGATACGCTACTCAACAGCTTCACACATTAGTCGATGATATTCGCTCGGATAAGTCAATGATGTGCTCAATGTGCTTGCGTTAGAGCTTGAATTTTCATCTCGTTCAACGACACAGCAATGTCAGCCACCCGGCGATAATGTCGACCGCCGGAAGCATAGGGTTGATTAGTGTCAAAATCGTTGCAAATCCATCTGCGTGCTATTGGCGTATGGGTCCCCGGTGCAGCGATGAAATGGAGAGGGGATCGCTTCGCAGAGCTGTTTGCGTGAACCAGCCATTCATATCCCGGCAATCGCCCGAAGGTCGCTCACGGCGCCATCCGCGGCGGCGAGAACAGGTGATCCCTTGGTCAACGCCTCGCCTTCAACCGGAAACGGGTAGTGCCAGCCCCCCGCCTCCCTGACGAGGCAGTAGCCGGCCATGCAATCCCACGCATGCATGTAGGGCTCGTAATAGCCGACGAGCCGCCCGGCCGCGACGTAGGCGAGCATCAGCGCGCCGGAACCGTTGCGAATGAAGTTTCCTCCCGCGCCAAGCAGCCTCTCCACGATGCCCGCCAGCGTTGCTGGGGCAACATGCCTGTTGGCGCCAATACCCGTCACAGCGTTACGAATGGTTCGGTCCGACCCCAGCTTTAACGGCTTTCCGTTGAGCGTGGCGCCAAGACCGTCTGCGGCCGCATAGAGTTCGTCATTGCACGGCACGTGGATGACACCGATTGCAATCTTTTCCCCATCAAGGACCGCAATCGAGACGCACCAGGTAGGCATACCGTTGACGAATGGACTGGTTCCATCGATCGGATCGACCACCCAGGTGAAACCGGAGGCTCCGGCACTCAGACCGTGTTCCTCCCCAAGGATGGCATCATCTGGAAACGCCGCAGCAATCTCCTGGCGTATGAATTCTTCCACTTCGCGATCGGCAATCGAAACGACATCATGCGGATCAGCCTTGGTCTCGACCACAAGCCTTTCGCGTGCATTGAAATACGCCAGGGCCTTTGCCCCGGCCACGACCGCCATTTTCTTGGCAAGGGTAAAGCGAGCCTCAAGGTCCGCTTGAGTATGCGATATCATGTCTCTTCCTCGATACGAGCGATCAGTTGTTAATAATTGCGATGCCGCGATGGTGAAAACCGACGCTCACATTCGTTGCCGGTGCAAGATTTCTGTCGATTGCGGGATCCACGACAAAAAGCGTCCCCGCCGCAGTCTCCACTTCGTATTCGACGTGATCGCCGAGATAGGCCGCATGGCGGATGCTTCCTGGAAATGCTGCATCATCCGCCGCTTCAAGGGTAATGGCGTTCGGTCTGACGGCAATCTTGGCCGGGCCGGGGCGTGCGCTGCGCGCCGGCACCTTGTGCTCCAGCCTGCCGACCCGGATTATCGCCTGCGCGCCGTCGTTGCCCAGCACCTCACACGGCACGACATTCGCCTCGCCTATGAAGTCGGCGATGAACGAAGACGCCGGGGCCTCATAAAGTTCGCGCGGCGTTCCCTGCTGCGCAATGACGCCGTCCTGCATGACGATGATGCGATCGGAAACTGCAAGTGCTTCTTCCTGATCGTGGGTCACGTAGACCGCCGTAAAGCCGAGCCTTTGCTGAAGCTCGCGAATTTCCGTTCGCACGCGGCGGCGAAGCCGCGCATCGAGATTGGAGAGTGGTTCATCGAGCAAGAGCACCTGAGGCTCCAAAACCAGGGCGCGGGCGACGGCGACACGCTGCTGCTGGCCCCCTGATAGTTCGGCAGGCAGCCGCTGGCCGTAGCCGGCGAGGCCGACTTGCTTGAGCCCCTCTTCCGCCCGTTGGCGTGCCTCGTTTTTCTTCATCCCGGACGATTCGAGGCCGTAAGCGACATTCTCCAGCACCGACATGTGCGGGAACAATGCGTAGGACTGAAATACCATGGATACGTCACGTTCATTGGCGGGAAGCATGGTTACGTCCTTGCCGCCGATGAGAATGCGCCCCGACGTTGGATGCTCGAGACCTGCAAGCATGCGGAGCGTCGTCGTCTTGCCGCAACCTGAAGGACCAAGCAGCGTCACGAGAGTGCCTGGCTCGATGTCCAGCGACAGGTCGTGGATGGCCGTGAAGGTTCCAAACTGCTTCTTCACGTTTGTGAATACGACTGAGCCGGTGCGGTTGGTCATGATGCGGCCTTTTCTTGGGGTGCGACGAAGGTGGTTGCGATACGATTTTCTCGCCGCAATCTGCGTTCGCCCACGAGGAACTGGAAACAGGAGATGACAATTATCATCACGACGATGAGCATCGAGGAATAGGCAACCGCAACGCCGTATTCGCCATTCTCGACCAATCCAACGATATAGGATGTCGCCATATTATACTGCGCGCTCACAAGGAAGATGACGGCGCTTATCGAGGTGATGGCCCGGACGAAGGAATAGACCAGCGCGGCAACGATTGCAGGTCGAAGCAAGGGCAGAATAACCTTGCGGATCGTGCGGAAGCTTGTCGCCCGTAACGTCAGCGACGCCTCGTCAAGACTTTTGTCGAGTTGACTCATCGCCGCTACGCCCCCGCGCACGCCGACCGGCATATTGCGGAATACGAAGCAGGCAATCAGGATCAGGGCGGTACCCGTCATCTCGAGCGGCGGCAGGTTGTAGGCCATGACGTAACTAATACCGATAACGGTTCCCGGAATGGCAAAGCTCATCATCAGCGCGAATTCGAAAACGCCGCGTCCGACAAAGCGCTGCCGAACAATCAGATAAGCGGTGAGCAAGCCAACTGCAGCGGTAAGCGGCGCGGAAATCAGCGCAATCTCCATTGTGGTCCAGAACGAGTTCCAGGCAACGCCAGTCCAGGCAATAGCTCCATTCTCGAAGGCAAACGAGAAGGCGTGCCGGTAGTGTTCGAAGGTCAAGGTATTGTCGAGACCCCAGGTTCGGACAAATCCGCCAAAAAGGATCATGCCGTAGACAACGAGCGTAAAAAGCGCCCACGGAATGACGATGGCATGAACGCCGATTGACAGCGAGCGCGGCAACGCAATGTGCGCTCCGGAGTCGGCCTTGCCGGTAACCGTGGCGAAGCTCTTGCCCGCGAGCCAGAGACGCTGCGCCAAGAAGGCCGAAAGCGTGAAGATGAGAAGGATGATCGCAAGGACAGCGGCGCGCGAGGGATCATTCTGCGAGCCGACAACGGCGAAGAAGATTTCCGTCGACAGCACGCCGTGGCTGCCGCCAAGGACAAGCGGATTACCGAAATCGGCCATGCTCTCGATGAATCCGATCAGGAATGCATTGGCGAGGCCGGGCTTCATCAAGGGCAGCGATATCCGCCAGAATGTCCGCCAGCGATTGGCGCGCAAGGTCTGCGATGCTTCTTCCATCGAGGGACTGACCCCTTCAACAACCCCGATGAGGACGAGGAAGGAAATCGGGGTGAAGGAAAGCACCTGCGCGATCCAAATGCCGGTCAGGCCGTAGAGCCAGCGACCCGGCTCCACGCCGAAGACATTCGAGATTTGCTGGGTCACGACGCCGGCGCGCCCAAACAGGAGGATGAGCGCCAGGCCAATGACGAAAGGCGGCGTGATGATCGGCAGGATGGTCAGCATCCGGAGTGACTTCTTGAAGGGAAAGCGGGTGCGCGTCGCAACAAGTGCGAAGCACAGCCCAAGCAAAGTCGAGCCAGTTGCCGTCATGATTGCCAGGAAGAAGGTTCGCCAGGCGACGCCGCATCGATTGCCGCCCAAGAGGCAATCAAGGCTCCAGATCGACGGATCCTGGATGTTACGGACAAAGCCGGACGGATCGAATGACCCGTCGAAACTTTGGAAAGCGCCGACAAACATGCTGCCAACCGGATAGAACACGAAAATAACGACGAGGAAAACGAGAAGTGCAATCGAGGCAACGACGAAGGCATCGCCGCGAAGTACGCCGCGTTCGGCAAGACCGAAGGCGAAGAGAAGGACGAAAGCCAATGCCATCAACCCCGCGCCGGCGCCCATGGACGGCTGACCGTCCGCTAGGGGACCGAACAGCGTCTCGCTGAGTGTCCAGGTCCAACCGGTGAAGCCGATCGCAAGACCTTGCCAGATGAGGAACAGGAGGCCGGCGCTGCCCGCGGCAACAAGAAGGCTCGAACGGAGCATCGAGACCCTGGAGGTTCTGGCCAGGAGGCCGAGACCAAAGATCAGCGCGATCAGCGCGAGGTTCCAGCGACCGTATTCGACCGCCTGCAGGAGCCCGGGCGCTTCAACAGAACCCGTTGGGAAGTTTGCGAGCCAACCAAAGCCAAAGAACCCGTTCTCAATCTTGTACCAAGGCACAAGGATGAGCCCTGCGAGCCCGATGCCGAGAGCAATGTTCAATCTCCGGTCGCTACGCTCCATCACGCCATCCGCTTCATGTCAGACCTATGCTTCTATGGACCATATGTCCGGCACTCGACCGGACATATGGCGGGCGGTACAGAGAACGATCAATTCGCGCTCGCGCCGATCTCCTTGTCCCAGCGATCCAGCAATTCCTTGCGCTTCGCCGGGTCACCATAGGTCTTGAAGTCATAATCGATGAGCTTGATGTCTTCGAACTTCGGTGCTTCGGGTGGAACCGTTGCGGACTTGTTGGAGGGCAATTGGAAAGACTTGGCATCCTTCATGTGCGACTGCACATCTGCTGTCAGCGCCCAATCATACCATTTCTTGGCCGCGTCAACGTTTCGTGCGCCCTTGATGATCGACATAGAGCCGATTTCGTAGCCGGTACCCTCACATGGCGCCACCGCCTTGACCGGGAAACCCTCCGCTATCTGGGCGACTGCATCGTGCATGAAGACGACGCCGAGCGCCGTCTCGCCGCGCGCCGCAGCCTTGACCGGAGCGGACCCCGATTTCGTGTACTGCGAGACGTTGGCATTGAGTTTCTTCAGATAGTCGAAGGCCTGATCCTCGCCCATGATCTGCACCAGAGACGCGAGGGCCGTGTAGGCGGTGCCGGACGAGTTCGGATTGGCGATCTGAATTTCGCCCTTGTAGGCCGGATCGATGAGATCCGACCAGCACTTCGCCTCCTTCAGACCCTTCTTCGCGACGATGTCGGTATTGTAGCCCCAGCCGAGCGCGCCGGCATAGACTCCAACAGTTCTGTATCCGGAGCTTTCCGCCTGTTTCTTCGCCCAATCCTGCAATTGATCGAGCATGGGCGACTTGTATTCCATCGTCAGCCCTTCGGAAGCAGCCTGCAGATGCGGATCGCCCGTTCCTGCCCACCATATGTCGGTCTTGGGATTGCGCGCTTCTGCTCTGATTTTCGCATATGTCTCGCCCGAGGACAGGCGCACCATGTTGACCTGGATGCCCGTTTCCTTCTCGAACATGCCCTTCATCAATTCGCAGATAACGACGTCGGCAGAACAAATCAGATTGAGATTGTCTGCGGCACGCACTTCGGTTGGCATGACTTGCAGGCCAACAGCAAATGCGGCAGCAATGGCGAATACAGAACGCATATCTTTCCTCCCTAAAAAGCGGCACCTCCATGCCGTACGCCATCTTTGCAAGCGTGTGCAAAACTTTCACGAGCGGGATCAATCTGTCAAGCCGGCTCGTTAATTTTGCCCGTTCAGACATTCAAATTCAGATAGATTGAGATTTCTCGCAAACGCGTGCAAAGTGCGCCGAAAATGAAATGCGGGTACGCTGCTTGAACAAGACATTCGTCAGCGCTGGTGATGTGGCACAGCGAGCGGGAGTTTCCCGCTCAGCGGTCTCCCGCACATTTACGCCCGGAGCCAGTGTCTCCGAAGAAACGCGTCAGCGTGTCATGGAGGCAGCGCAAGCTCTCGGTTACCACGTCAACCAGTTGGCGCGCGGCCTGATGCGCAGCGAAAGTGGGATCGTCTGTCTCGTCGTATCCGAGATGGATACGCCCTATCGTGCCCGGCTCGTGCGCGCCCTCACCCACGAATTGCAGCGGGCCGGCAAGGTCTCGATGCTGATCAACACTGACCCTTCGGACGGGGCCGTGGACACAGCGTTACGCCAAACGCTTCACTATCGCGCCGACGCCTCAATTCTCTTGTCGGGGCTGCCGGACAAGGCGATCACCAGACTCTGTCTCGATAGTGGCCAACGCATTGTCCTGATCAATCGCGACGATGATATCGAGGGGCCATTCCGTATCAATCTCGATGATGGTCATGCCGCACGGGTGGCCGTTAGCGCCTTCTTGCGGGCAGGCTGCCGCCGATTGGCCTTTGCCAACTCCGCCGTCGGGACCCCAAGCCTGATGGCGCGCGAACATGGCTTCGTAGCGGCTGCTGGCGAATTCGGCCTCAATGTGACCGTCGCACGTCACGGCAATACCGTCTATGAGAGCGGACGAACCGTTGCCCAGACACTATTTTCAGGTCTTCAACCTCCCGACGCCGTATTCTGTGTCAATGATCTCATGGCCTGTGGCTTGATGGATGCCGCGCGCCACGAATTTGGTCTGCGCATCCCTGAAGATCTTTGCGTTATCGGCTTTGACGATATCGAGCAGTCGGGGTGGTCGTCCTATGCACTGACGACATTCACACAACCCGTAGATGAGATTGTCAAGAGCAGCATCGCATGGCTCGTTAATAGCGAGGAAGCCGGTGGCAAGCGGCCCGTCCGTCTCCACGCGCCGCTGATCTGGCGCAAAACGATCCGTGGCGTACAGAGGACAGGCTAGTTATTGAACGTGCCGGCGATGGTCAGCCGCGCGCGACCATGGCGTTTGGACTCGTAAAGCGCACCATCGGCAAGGTTGAGCAATTCCTCCGGCCCAAGGTGCACCGCGCTCCCCGCCGGATCGACCATCGCCATGCCAATGCTGACTGAAATCCTGCCCGTGGGACTCGCACCATGTTCGAGTCCCATGGCTGAAACGGCATCGAGCATCGCAGCGGCGATTTCCGCTGCGGGCTCGAGGGCTCGTCCAGAAATAAGGGCGGCGAACTCCTCGCCGCCGAAGCGCGCCACAGAACCGCCGCTCTGCTTTACCACTTTGTTCAGTGCGCGCCCGACCTGAACGAGACATTTGTCCCCGGCAAGATGTCCGTAGAAATCGTTATAGGCCTTGAAGTGATCGATATCGACCATGAGAACGGCCAATTGTTCAGCGTTCTCGATGGCGCGGAGGAAGGCACGTTTCAACAAATGGTTGAACTTGCGCCGATTCGGAAGGTTGGTCAGGTGGTCGCGCTCGGACTGATTGCGAAGCTTGCGGTTCGCTTCGAGCAGTTTCTGCTCCAATTCCATGCGCTGCCGGACTGTTGTGGAAAGTTCTTCCTCGATCCGTTTCTGTGCAGTGATATCGACGCTCGTTGCCAAGAGCCGGAGTGGGGAGCCGTCTGGCCCATATTCCACGACTTTGCCCCTGCTCAATATCCAGGTGAGGCCGCCATCCGGGCGCGAAACGCGGTACGTTGCCTCGAAGCGCGGCTTGCGTCCGCTGACGACATCATCCAACGCCTCAATCGCCCGCCCCTTGTCGTCCGGATGAACGATATCCCAGGCAACACTTTCGTTCTCTACGCCAGCTGGATCAAGACCGAGCAGCGCGCGATATTGCGGTGAGCGCCACACTCGCATCGTCGCAATATTCAGATCCCATATCCATTGGCCGGCGCTTTCGAGGGCGTAGGAGGTTCGCAGTTCGACCTGTTGCAGCTTCTGCGCCACGTCATTGAGGTTGGTGATGTTGGTGTAGGCAACCGAAATACCGGCAAACTCGCCAAGATCATTCGTGACGGCCGCCGCTGCCACCATGTACAATTCACCGGAAATTTCGATCTGCGCGTCGGAAGCAGGTTCGCCGGCCAGCGCAGTTTTGATATTGTCGCGCAGTAGCGCTGCGTGGTTTGGAACAACGTCTTCCACAAGCCGGCCGACAGCGTTTTCCGTCGCAATGCCGAAAATCCGGGAAAACTGATCGTTGGTCGAAACGAAAAGACCGTGGCGATTGACGTAGCAAAGTCCGACGGGAACCTTGTCATAAACCGCCTCTATCTGGAGCAGGCGGTCGCTTCCGCGTTCATCGCTTTTGTCAAATGGTGCGTTTCGCGATTTGCTGATTGGCATCACCCGGTATCCGACAACTGCGAGATCGACCGCAGCGGCACCTACCTTGGCGAGCGGACAGCCGAACCGTCAAGGCAAATACTGCGCGCCTAGGTTAATTAATTGTGGCCAAGCTTCGGCTGGTATGGAGCGGCGAAGACGATTAAGCTGCCCACTGAGGCGGAGGGGGGAGTCATGTCAGCGGATCACGTCCACGACGAAACCGATCACAATCACCCGATCGACTGGCGCGAGCATGGCGTCAAGGTCATTCCCGGAGATTCACTCGACCCCAACACCGCGCAGACACCCGGAATGAACCGCGCGACGGCCATTGATCGCGCCCGTGCCGGCGCCGAGAAAATCTGGGCCGGAACCGTCGTCATCCACGCCAATGCCAAGACCGGCGCACATCATCACGGCGACCTCGAAAGCATCATCTATGTGGTCAAGGGCCGCGCACGCATGCGTTGGGGCGAGAAGCTGGAATATGTCGCCGAGGCCGGGCCCGGCGATTTCATATTCGTGCCGCCCTATGTGCCGCATCAGGAGATCAACGCAAATGCAGATGAGACTCTGGAGTGCGTGGTGGTCCGATCTGGCCAGGAGCCGATTGTCGTCAATCTCGATATAGACCCGGTGGAGAAGCCCGAAGGAGTACCCTGGATAGATCCCATCCATCGCTGAACACGCGGGATCAACCCAGCCGCTTCAGTTTTTCAAATCGCTTTACGAGACGCTCACGTTTCAGCCTCGACAAGCGGAAAATCCAGAAAATACCGTCCAGCTGATCAATCTCGTGTTGCAGGCAGGTTGCGAGGAGCCCACTCGCCTCTTCGTTCAGTACGGTGCCGGACATATCCTGATAGCGCAGGCGAATCGAAGCGGGCCGCTCGACCTCGTCGGAAACACCGGGCATCGAAACGCTGCCCTCCTCTCGCCGGACAAGATCGCTGGATGACCACTCGACTTCCGGGTTGACGCAGAACCTTGGCGCGGCGGGTTCTATCTCGATCACGACCAGGCGCAGCGGAACGCCAATATGTGGCGCCGTTATGCCAATTCCCGGCGCATCACGCATTGTCGCCAGAAGATCCTGAGCCAACTTTTGCATTGCCTCGCCAAAATCGGTGACGCGCTCGGCCGGCCTGCGCAGACCTGGATGGGGAAATGTCAAAATTGGCCGAATAGACATGAACAGGCTCCAATGCACTTGCCCCGCAACGAGGCGGCACGTCCATCCTGTTGCCTCAATCGGTGCACAGGAAGCAAGCTTTACAAGCGACGCTGCTACCGATAATCGACAGAGAAACCATGAGGCCGTAACCGAACTTACCGGGGAAGGCCCAACGAGGCGATTGGATGCCCGCCAGCAAGACGATAACCAAGCCGCAGGTCCTTCCGAAAGGAGCGTTGATCATGACGCTCCTCGTCCTTGCGACGACGATTGTGTCGTTTTTCGTCATGATGGGCATAACCAATATTTCACCCACGAAGCAGACGACACAGCTCATCATCGCTGCCAATGCGGTATCTTTACTCGTCCTGATCTACCTCTCCTATGCGACGCTGAAGAAGCTCTTTCTCTTCAAGAGCAAGGCCAAGCACAACGACCTGCATACCAATGTCGCGATGATCTTCGCCTTGATCGCCTCGATTCCATCGATCATCGTCGCCTGCTTCTCGCTTATCGTCCTCGATCAGCGGATGGATTCCTGGATCAACACCGAGAATAACCAGATCATCGACATGTCCATCAAGGCGGCGCAGTCCTACACCGAGGACAATGCGCAAAGCCTCCTGACGACGACGCTTTCCATGGTGATCGATCTCGACCAGCGCCGGATGCTCTACAGTCTTGACCGGGGCGCCTTTTCTGACTGGCTCACGTATGATGCCGGCCGCAACAACCTGCTCGGCGCATCCCTGGTCAAGGCGAATGGTGAGGTTGTCGTCTCGGCCAACCTCATCAGCGACCACTCCCTGCCCGACGTTCCGTTGGAGGCATTGCGAAGCGCTGCGGGTGACAAGCCGGTTCTGATACCACCGGGCGATACCAACCTCGTTGGCGCTGTCATCAAGACACAAGCCCTGCCGGATCTCTATCTCTACACCATTCGTGCAGTCGATCGCTCCGCTCTCGACAATATGCGGGTGATGACCGATAACAACACTGAATATCAGGCGCTTGCGAGCAATCGCTCCACGACCCAGATCGCCTACGCACTGCTCTACATCGAACTCACCCTGCTGCTGCTCCTGACCGCCGTCTGGAGTGGCATTGCCGTTGCCAACCGCGTCGTCTTGCCGATCCGCCAGCTAATCGGCGCAGCCGAAGACGTCGCGACCGGAAATTTCGACGTGTCCGTCCCTGTGCGCGGATCGGACGGCGATATCGGCTCTCTGTCGCATACATTCAACAAGATGGTTGAACAGCTGAAAACGCAGCACAGCGACCTGATTTCCGCCAAGGACGAGATCGACGAGCGTCGGCGCTTCACCGAAGCCGTGTTGTCGGGCGTCACGGCAGGGGTCATCAGCGTCAATAGCGAAGGGATCATAGCCGGTCTCAACCGTCCGGCCGAACAGATGTTGGCGGTCGACGCATCGCAGGCAATGGGCCAGAGCCTTGTTCAGATCCTCCCGGAAATCGGCGCAGTGTTCGAGGCGGCGCGCGAGAACGGCCGGTCATCGAGTCGCAAGCAGATCAGTATTACCCGCAGCGGTGTCGCACGTTCCCTGAACGTTCAGATCACGCGCGAAGATGCAGATACCAAGAACACCTCCTACGTGGTGACAGTCGACGATATCACCGATCTCGTCGCTGCCCATCGCTCATCTGCCTGGGCGGATGTTGCCCGCCGGATCGCACATGAGATCAAGAATCCGCTGACGCCAATTCAGCTTTCTGCCGAACGCATTCGCCGGCGCTATGGCAAGGTGATTGTCGAGGATCGTGCAGTCTTTGACCAATGCACCGAAACGATCATCCGCCAGGTCGGCGATATCGGTCGAATGGTCGACGAGTTCTCGGAATTCGCACGCATGCCCAAGCCGCAACTGGCGGCAACGGATATTCGTAATGTGCTCCGCGACGCGTCGTTCCTGGTTGAGATCAGCAATAATCAGATCAAATTCGAGCACGACATCGACGACGAGCCCCTGGTCGGAAATTTCGACAGCCGCCTGCTTGGCCAGGCATTCGGCAACATCATAAAGAACGCGTCCGAGTCCATCGAGGCGGCTTTGCTCTCCGGGGCAGTTGACACTGGTTATATTCTCGTGCGGGCAAAGAGTGCGGGAGCTTCGATCACTGTCGAGGTTCTTGACAACGGCAAGGGACTACCAACTGAGAATCGGCACCAGCTGCTCGAACCCTATGTGACGACCCGTGAAAAGGGGACCGGCCTCGGGCTTGCGATCGTCAAGAAGATCGTCGAGGACCATGGTGGACACCTCGAAATGCTCGACGCGCCCGCGAGTTTCCACGGCGGTCGCGGCGCCCTCATTCGTATGGTATTTCCGCGTCTTGTCGATGCTGCTGCAGCTTGAGATGGCTGTTGTCGGATTCTTTTCATCCGCTATCAAAATGTGATGAGCGCCCTCGCAACACAAATTGAACAGCTACATTGAAAGCGCTATAATCCGCTACGCTGAGACCGGAATGACGGAATTAAGCCTTCTGCCGTGCCGGCGTCAGTTATGATCACGACAATTTGGAATACAAGCTGGAAGCCAAAATCAGCGGCGGTTGTTCGTGATTTTTGAGAACGGGCCGGTTTATCCGGTTTTGCTCAGGAGGATACAGGCGATGATGTTGCGGCATACGAAGGAAAACGGCGATATCTCCAATTGGATGACATGCTCGATCTGTTTGTTTGGCGCACTGGCAGTTGCAGCTGTCGTCTTTGCAATTTGATATCCGGATGACATCTGGTTAACGGAACCAGGCGGCGCAAAGCGGTTGCGTATGCGATTTTGATACGGGCTGGGTTTCCCTCGGGAAGCCCGGCCCGTTGGCATATGGTCCTCAATCTCAATCATTGTCGCTAAGATCCGGGCTAGGGTCAGGACTACACAGTTTTGATCGATATCATTGATGGAACCAATACGATCATAGATAGTTTAGTCTGCGCGATTAAGCGGAACTTCGTCCACAAGCGGGGACGTTCCGCGGCGGGATATATAATGTTGTTGAATTGGGGAAATCGTGGACATCCCACAGAGCAATTTTGCACCTTCGCTCGAAGCACTGCATGACATGGACAACTCCATCCGGGATTCGATCATCATGGATCTGCCCGTAGCCGTTTATACCACCGACAAGACGGGCATCATCACCTTCTACAACAAGGCGGCGGCGGAACTTTGGGGCCACATGCCTGATATCGGCAAGGATCGCTGGTGTGGATCTTTGCGCCTCTACTGGCCGGATGGAACACCCATGCCGCACGAGGAGTGCCCGATGGCAGTTACCTTGCGGGACGAGCGCGAGGCGCGCGGAACGGATGCCATCGCAGAAAGACCGGATGGAAGCCGTTTTACCTTTATGCCGTTCCCTGTGCTTCTGCGTAACAAGCAAGGTGAAATTGTCGGTGCACTGAACGTGCTGCACGATATAAGCGATCAAAGACGCGACGAGGAAACCGCACAGCGGCTCGCGGCAATCGTCGAATCCTCGGACGACGCCATCGTCAGCAAAGACCTTGCCGGGATCGTTACGACCTGGAATAAAGGTGCCGAGCGGATATTTGGCTACACCGACGAAGAGATGATCGGCCATTCGATCACGACGGTCATTCCACCGGACCGTTTGCATGAAGAGCCGAGCATTGTTGAACGCATTCGCCAGGGTGTGCGGATCGATCACTATGAAACCATCAGGCAGCGCAAGGACGGCACCCGCATCAATGTCTCATTGACCGTCTCACCCGTTAAGAACGCTTCGGGCCGCGTTGTCGGTGCTTCGAAAATCGCACGCGATATCACCGACAAGAAAGAAAGCGAAGAGCGGATCCTCATGCTGATGCGGGAAGTCAATCACCGCGTCAAGAACCAGTACGCCGTCATTCTTTCGATGATCCGAGAAACCAGCAGCCGGACAAAGGACATCACCGAATTCGAGCAGCAGATTCGCGAACGCATCATGGCGCTTGCCAGATCTCATGATTTGCTGGTTCACGCGACCTGGCGCGGAGCCACGCTCTCCGATCTTTTGCTCGAACAGGTCAAGCCGTTCGGTGACGAAAATCGACTCACCATGACCGGCCCGTCGATGGTGTTGCAGCCCAACGCTGTCCAATATCTCGGGATTGCATTCCATGAATTGGCCACGAATTCTGCAAAGTACGGCGTCTTCTCTTCGGAAAGCGGCGAGATAAATGTCGATTGGTTCGTGGGCGATGAGGGCAAGACATTCTATCTTGCCTGGACCGAGGCGGGAGGCCCGCCGGTCAGGCTCGGTCGCAATCGCGGCTTTGGTAAAACGGTGCTGGAACGGATAACGCCATTGTCGCTGGGCGGCGAAGGCATGCTCGAACAATCGGCCAATCGCATTGTCTGGACTGTGCGCGCTCCGATGGAAAACATCCGGGCCACTTCCGTTTGACCTCACCCAGGTCGCTCCACCTCGCTACTTTTGATTAGGGCGGCGCGCTGGAAAGAGGTTGTGGACGCGTGTATCCTCCCCAAACAAAAATCGAGGGGAACCGCAATGCCAAATATTTCTCAGCTTTTCTTCAGATCCGCCGTCATTTGGTTGCTGATTGGTGTTTCAGCTGGCCTACAAATGGGGATGTCGGGCAACCACACGGCGATCGCAGCCCATGCGCATATCAACCTCCTTGGCTGGGTCACAAGTGCCATATTCGGCGGATATTATGCCCTCAATCCGCTCAAGGCGACCAAGCGACTGGCGTTCGTCCACTATGGCGTTTACATGCTTGGCCTCATTGTGATGCTGCCCTCCCTTTATTTCATGGAGCGTGGCAACATGCAGCTTGAGCCGCTCGTCGGCATAGGCTCGATCATCACGTTTCTCGGCATCCTAATCTTCGCTGTGGTGCTGTTCTCACGCGAGAGCGTCGCGGTCCACCAAGCCCGCGCCTGACATACTCAACCCGGAGACAACTCTCTGTTGCGACAGCGGAACTATGGATTCTTTGATGGCAGTCTAAACTGCTGACGCAGCCGGATTGCTTCAGGCTGGCCCGACGGATTTGCCGATCTCGTCGACGTGATGCTGGATGCTTAGCCGATCCAGGGATGCGAGCGGAAGGTTGACGAAGATTTTCAAGCGGCGATCAAGCTCTGCCATGGTTCGGCTGAAAGCCTGTTTGCGCTCCCATGGTTGACCCTCCGTCTGGAGCGGATCCGAGCATTCCCAATGTGCTGTCACCGGCACGCCGGGCCACTCGGGCATCGGCTCGCCATGGGCCCCGTCATGCAAAGTAAAGACGAAATCAAGTTCACGCGCGCCTTCCAGTCCGAACTCGCGGTAATGCTTTGGACGCAGTCCTTCCACTGGAAAGCCCGTTTGTTCGAGAAGTTCGTGAGTCTCCGGGTTGATCTCGCTGTCAGGTTCCGTCCCCGCGCTGTAAGCCACGAAATGCGGCTCGCCCAAAAGATTGAGCACCGCCTCAGCGATGACGCCCCTCACCGAATCGCGGTGCGACAGGAACAGCACATGAAAAACCTTGTCGGTCATTCCTCACCTCCCCTAAAACATGGCACGCAGCCCCCGCCATAATGCTGCAAAATTGTGACAGCTTTTCAACAATAGGTGCCTGCAGCCGGGAAACGCAATTCCGGGCAAGCCGTGCGGTGTACAACCAGCGTGACTTGGCCGGCAATTTCTGGAATGCTAAGTTGTGGGCGCAATAGGCGTCGACTCCTATCGAAGCAGGTGGACATGAACGATGTGAAGATTGCTCGCCGGGGACTGTTAATGTCCGGCCTGGCTCTGATGACTGCGGGTTGTACACCCATTTCTTTCGCCTACCCAGGAGGAGGCGGATCGTATTTAAATCCTCGCCTGCGTCGGCAGCGTGTGCAGTATTCGGGAAGCGAAGCGCCGGGGACGCTCGTCGTCAATACGGATGAGCGTTACCTATACGCCGTTGAAGGCGACGGATCGGCGACACGCTACGGTATTGCCGTCGGCCAGGAGGGGCTCACGCTCAAAGGCAGGGCAGAGGTTGGCCGCAAAGAAGAGTGGCCCTCGTGGACGCCGACGGCGAGCATGATTCAACGCAAACCGCGACTTGCACAATATGCAGGCGGTGTTCCCGGCGGACCGGAAAACCCGCTCGGCGCGCGTGCTCTCTATCTCTACCAGAACGGCAAGGACACTCTGTTTCGCTTGCACGGCACAAACGAACCATGGTTGATCGGTCAGGCGGTTTCAAATGGCTGCATACGGTTGACCAACGAGGACGTCGAGTACCTTTACAATACGACGCCCCTGGGCACTCCGGTGTTGATAGTCTAGAACGTTACAATGAGGCACTTGCATTTGGCTATGGCGGGGTCACCGCGTTTTGCTGACCGGCTGCTTTGTGTCGACAATCGGCAAATTAACCCTGATGTGGCAAATCGGACACTACGTCTGTGATTCCGGTACCTTACCCTAGCGTTCATTACTATTTATGGTAGCATACCTTCGTTGGCCTACTCGCCTTTGAGGAGAAAGGATTGTCAGATGAAGAGAATTCTGATCGGTGTTGTTGCCGTGATGACGGTCGTCAGTTTAAGTGCCTGCGGGTCAATCGGTAAGGGAAAAGCCCCGCCGCC